>DXIO01000090.1 GCA_019112875.1 Candidatus Aquabacterium excrementipullorum | reverse complement strand
GGTTCTGGGCCAGCATCAGGTAGGACAGGTTGGTTTCGCGGATCTCGGCGAGGACTTGGTCTTGGTTCATGTCTGGCTCCTGGTATCAGCGGCGTCGCTGCGTTGTCGATGGAGTCATTGTGCTGAAACCGCCCAGTTTTCTTGATAGGGGGGCGGATGTAAGCGCGGTCGGAACGAGGATGCGCATCCTGTAGGAAGTTCCCCTACAGAAAGGGCGATAAGCGGGGGCAAACCGGGCCAGAGAAAAGGCTTGCGAAGGCCTGCCGTTTAGTTTGTGTGACGCCGTGTGTCAGGCCTGGAACGCGCCCACCAGCAGGATGGCGAAACCGCCGATTTCGCCCGCGATCAGTGCGACCATGTAGACCCAGATCAGCGCCGGCTTCAAGGTGCCGTTGCCAAGGCGGAAGGGGCGTTGCAACTGGTTGTCCGTGTCCCTCAAGACGCCATGGACGATGTACGTGAACACCGCCGACGCGAAGAACAGGATGGGCACGGCAGCGGCCCACAAGGTGCCGCGCGCGTCCAGCGGCGAGTAGGGCACGAACTCCCGCAGCAGCAGGCATGAGAAGGCGTACATCAGGCTGGTGCGGTGGGTGATGTCCACGTAGGTGGGCGCCACGCCCTGGGGCGACCGCATGATGCACAGGAACTTCCATATCCCTGTCAGCAGGCCGCTCATGAAGAAGAGGCCGGCGGCGATGAGGCAAAACTTGCTGGCGGTCATGGTGCTTCCTGAGGCTTTGGGGAGGGATGCGCAGGGACCCGCAGTATGCCGGGCTGCCCTTGGGTGATGAATCGCATGTAATTACTAGAATTGACTTCGTTTGTTTTTGTGTGTAATGTTTGGGTGTTCGATTTCTCCGTCCCGGGGGTTCCATGTCGCTCAAATCCCAGTTCATCACGCACGACGTCCGCAACCAGCCCGAGCCGCTGCCCGCCCTCAATTTTTGGCTTAGCGACCAGCCCTTGCGTGATGCGGTCGAGTCGAATGGCGGCAGCTGGGCGCAGGATCACCTGAGCCAACTCGGCGCTTTGACCGGTGGCGAGTTGATGGAACAAGGCGAACTGGCCAACCGCCACCGCCCCGAGTTCCACGGGTTCGACCGCCACGGTCGGCGCATCGAGGAGGTCGCGTTCCACCCGGCGTACCACAAGCTGATGCGCGAGGCCATGAACGCGGAGGTGCACAGCTTCTCGTGGCGGCATGAAGACCAGCCTGGCGCCCACGTGGTGCGTGCTGCGCTGATGTACCTCAACAGCCAGCCCGACGCGGGCACAGGCTGTCCCTTGACGATGACGCACGCGGCCATCCCCACGCTGCGCCACACGCCCGAGTTGGCCGCGCAGTGGATCCCGCGCCTGACCGCCACGGCCTACGACCCGCGCACGTTGCCCGCCGCGCGGAAAACCGCCTGCACCATGGGCATGGGCATGACCGAGAAGCAGGGCGGCTCCGATGTGCGCGCCAACACCACGCGCGCCGTGCAGCAGGCCGATGGCAGTTACGAGATCGTCGGCCACAAGTTCTTCTTCTCCGCGCCCATGTGCGATGCCCACCTGGTGCTGGCACAGGCCGAGGGGGGCTTGAGCTGTTTTCTCCTGCCGCGCGTGCTACCCGATGGCTCATTGAACGCCGTGCGCATCCAGCGCCTGAAGGACAAGCTGGGCGACTGGAGCAATGCCTCGTCCGAGGTCGAGTTCCAGGGCGCCACTGCCCACCTGGTCGGCGCCGAGGGCCGCGGCGTGCCCACCATCATCGAGATGGTCAAGCTGACCCGGCTCGATTGCATGATCGGTTCGTCCGCGCAGATGCGTCAGGCGCTGGTGCAGGCTGTGCACCACACCAGCCAGCGCAAGGCCTTCGGCCGGCTGCTGCTGGACCAGCCGCTGATGCGCAACGTGCTGGCCGACCTGGCGCTGGAGAGCGAAGCTGCACTGGCGCTGACGATGCGCGTGGCCCGTGCCGTCGATGCCGCGTCCCGCGATGCCCACGAGGCGGCCTTCGCACGCATCGCCACGGCCATCGGCAAGTACTGGATCTGCAAGCGCGCGCCGGCCTTCGTCAACGAGGCGCAGGAGTGCCTGGGCGGCATCGGCTACGTGGAAGAGAACATCCTGCCGCGCCTGTACCGCCAGGCGCCGCTGAACTCCATCTGGGAAGGCAGCGGCAACGTGCAGTGCCTGGACGTGCTGCGTGCGCTGCAGAAAGATCCGGAGGTGCGTGATGCCTTGTTCTCCGAGTTGGGCGAGGTGCGTGGCCAGAACACGGCCTTCGACCAGCACCTGCAATGGCTGCTGACGTCGTTCGACGACCTGGCCACGCTGGAGGTGCGCAGTCGCCTGGTGGTCGAGCGTGCCGCGCTGGCGCTGCAGGCCGCGACGCTGCTCAAGTCAGGCCTTGGCGAGATCGCCGATGCCTTCTGCGAAGCGCGCCTGGGTGGCGAGCATGGCCTGGCCTATGGCACCTTGTCGCCGCGCGTCCCGTTCCAGTCGCTGATCGAGCGGGCATTGCCGGTGATGTGACGCGCCGATGGGCGGGGTTACTTGCCGGTCGGACGCTTCTTCGCTGCCGTTGCGCCCTTGTCGGGCTTGCAGGGCTTGTCCGCCTTGAGGATCTCCAGCGCCTCCGTGGCCGCCTGGATCCAATACGATTCGTAGCGAATGCCGCAGCGCAGCACCAGGTAGCGCAGGGCCACGTCCCTCGGGTGATCGTCACCTCCGTAATCGCGCGCCTCGTACTTGCGGTAGGTCTCCAGCCGCTCGGTGTGCAGCTTCAGCCGCCGCTCGATCTCCTTGTCGAGCTTGGTGGGCCCCACGGCGGCCTCGGCCCACAGGCGCACCATCAGGTCGTCACGCAGGAAGGGCGGATCCTCGTTCAGCGCGATCCAGCGCTTGAGCTCCTTGCGCCCGGTCGGCAGGATCTTGTAGGCCCGCTTGCGCCCGCGCGTGGTTTCCTCCGGCAGTGACTGGATCAGGCCGGCTTCTTCCAGCCTGGCCAGCTCGCGGTAGATCTGCTGGTGCGTGGCGCGCCAGAAGTAGCCGATGGTCTTGTCGAAACGGGCGGCAAGGTCCGAGCCGGAACTGGGCCGCTCGACCAGCGCGGTGAGAAGGGCGTGAGGCAGGGACATGGTGTTGTCAGCTTAGATCATCAGGCGCAATCGGCACCTGGGAATGCAACCGGTTGCATAGTTGTCCATCTTGCCATAGCATCCGCGTCAGTGCCACTGGTTGCATGATCGCGCCGGTGTTCGCCGTCCCCCCACAAACACCTTCCTTGCCGAGGCTTTCCATGAGCGCCTATCCCCACCTGCTCGAACCCCTGAACCTGGGCTTCACCACCCTGCGAAACCGCGTCCTGATGGGCTCGATGCACGTGGGCCTGGAAGAGGCGAAAGACGGCTTCGAGCGCATGGCCGCTTTCTATGCCGAGCGCGCCCGTGGCGGCGTGGGCCTGATGGTCACCGGCGGCATCGCGCCCAACGACGATGGGCGCCCTTACCCGGGCGGTGCCCGCCTGGCCACAGAGGAAGAAGCCGCCAAGCACAAGGTGGTGACCGACGCCGTTCATGAAGCCGGCGGCAAGATCGCGATGCAGATCCTTCACTTCGGCCGCTATGCCTACCATCCGGGGCTGGTGGCGCCCAGTCCCGTCAAGGCACCGATCTCACCGGCCACGCCGCGCGAGCTCACCACCGCCGAGGTGTGGCAGACGGTGGAGGATTACGCACACTGCGCCGCCATGGCCCAGAAGGCCGGCTACGACGGCGTCGAGGTCATGGGCTCCGAGGGTTACCTGATCAACGAGTTCACGGCGGCCCGCACCAACCACCGCACCGACGAATGGGGCGGCACCTACGAAAACCGCATGCGCTTCCCGGTGGAGATCGTCAAGCGCGTGCGCGAACGCGTCGGCACCGACTTCATCATCATCTACCGCCTGTCCATGCTCGACCTGGTCGATGGCGGCTCCTCGTTCGACGAGGTGGTGCAGCTGGCCCAGGCCATCGAGGCCGCCGGTGCCACCATCATCAACACCGGCATCGGCTGGCACGAGGCCCGCATCCCGACGATCGCCACCAGCGTGCCGCGCGGCGCCTACACCTGGGTCACGCGCAAGATGAAGGGCAAGGTCGGCATCCCGCTGATCACCACCAACCGCATCAACACGCCCGAGGTGGCCGAAGACATCCTGGCCCGTGGCGATGCCGACATGGTTTCGATGGCGCGCCCCTTCCTGGCTGATGCCGATTTCGTCAACAAGGCCGCCGCCGGCAAGGCTGACACCATCAACACCTGCATCGGCTGCAACCAGGCCTGTCTGGACCACACCTTCAGCGGCAAGATCACCTCGTGCCTGGTGAACCCGCGCGCCTGCCACGAAACGATCCTGAAGATCGAGCCCACCACCGCGAAGAAGCGTGTGGCCGTGGTGGGTGCGGGCCCCGCCGGCCTAGCCGCATCGACCACCGCCGCTCGCCGTGGCCATGACGTGACCCTGTTCGAATCCGGCGCCGATGTGGGCGGCCAGTTCAACGTCGCCAAGCAGATCCCCGGCAAGGAAGAGTTCTACGAGACGCTGCGCTACTTCCGCCAGGAGATCACCGCCTCCGGGGTCAAGGCCCGTTTCAACACGCGCGTGACGGCCGATGCGCTGATCAAGGAGGGCTTCGACGAGGTCATCCTGGCCACCGGCGTCACGCCCCGCACGCCGCCCATCGACGGCATCGACCACCCCAAGGTGCTGGGCTACCTGGACGTGCTGCGCGACAAGAAGCCCGTGGGCAAGACGGTGGCCGTGATCGGCGCCGGCGGCATCGGTTTCGACGTAGCCGAGTACCTCACGCACGAAGGCGAGAGCCCGTCGCTCGACATCGCCAAGTTCAACGAAGAGTGGGGCATCGATGCCACCTACGCCGACCGTGGCGGCATCAAGCAGCCGCACCTGCCCAAACCGCCGCGCCAGGTGTTCCTGCTGCAGCGCAAGACCAGCAAGGTGGGCGATGGCCTGGGCAAGACCACGGGCTGGATCCACCGCACCTCGCTGAAGAACCGCAACGTCGAGATGATCGCGGGCGCCTCCTACACCAAGGTGGACGATGCCGGCCTGCACATCAACGTGGGCGGCAAGGACGTGGTGCTGCCGGTTGACAACGTGGTGATCTGCGCCGGCCAGGAGCCGCTGCGCGAGCTGCAGGCCGCGCTGGAGGCCGCCGGCCAGAAGGTGACGCTGGTGGGCGGTGCCGACGTGGCCGCCGAGCTGGACGCCAAGCGCGCCATCAAGCAAGGCACCGAAGTGGCTGCCGCGCTGTGACCCGTCAGCGTTCAAGTTCCATCGGAGTCTGATCATGACGATGTCCCCGACGTTGAATCCCCAGGTGGCGGCCTCGCTGGCCCTGTGGCACGAGATGGTGGCCGGGCAGGACCTGGCGCGCCTGCCCTCGATCCTGCATGACGACGCGGTGTTCCGCTCGCCGATGGCGTTCAAGCCTTATGCGAGCGCCGCCGCCGTCAACCTCATCCTGAGCACGGTGGTGCAGGTGTTCAAGGACTTCACCTACCACCGCACCCTGGTGTCGGATGACGGCCTGAACGTGGTGCTGGAGTTCAGCGCCAGCGTGGGCGACAAGCAGCTCAAGGGCATCGACATGATCCGCTTCGATGAGGACGGCAAGATCGTCGACTTCGAGGTAATGGTCCGCCCGATGAGCGGGCTCCAGGCTTTGGGCGCCGAGATGGGCGCACGCCTGGCCGCCTACCTGCCGGCCTACAAGGCCTAACCTTCAGCGAGACACCCCATGCAATTCGAGACCATCCGCACGCAGATCGACGGCCACGTCGCCACGCTCACGCTCAACCGGCCCGAGAAGGCCAACGCCATGAACTGGCAGATGTGGCAGGACATTCGCAGCGCCATGCAGTGGGCCGACGCCACGCCCGAGGTGCGCGCCGTGGTGCTGCGCGGTGAGGGCAGGCACTTCACCTCCGGCATCGACCTGCAGATGATGCTGGGCGTGCAGGGGCAGATCAAGGATGACTGCGAAGGCCGCAGCCGCGAGAAGCTGCGTCAGCTGATCCTGGAACTGCAGGACACCCTCACCAGCATCGAGCGCTGCCGCAAGCCTGTGCTGGCCGCCATCCACGGCGGTTGCGTCGGCGGCGGCATCGACCTGATCACCTGCACCGACATGCGCTATGCCAGCGCAGACGCGTATTTCACCGTCAAGGAGATCGACATCGGCATGGTGGCCGACGTGGGCACGCTGCAGCGCCTGCCCAAGCTGGTCGGCAACCAGGGCCTGGTGCGCGAGCTGGCCTTCACGGGCCGCAAGGTCGGTGCGCAAGAGGCGCAATCCATCGGCCTGGTCAACAAGGTGTTCGAGTCGCAGGAGGCGCTGTACAAGGGCGTGCACGAGATGGCCGAGCTGGTGGCCGCCAAGTCACCGCTAAGCGTGCGCGGCATCAAGGAGATGCTGAACTACAGCCGCGACCACACCGTGGCCGATGGCTTGAACTACATTGCCACCTGGAACGCCGCGATGCTGATGTCCCACGACCTGAACACGGCGATGATGGCCAGCATGGCCAAGCAGACGCCGACGTTCAAGGACTGAGGCTTCGACCAGGACGCACAAGGACGCACATGACCGCACCCAGCTTCGACATCGTCGTCTTCGGCGCCACCAGCTTCGTCGGGCAGATCCTGGCGAAGTACTTGGCCGAGTACCTGGCAACCCAGCCCGAGCCCGTGCGCTGGGCCATCGCGGGCCGCTCGGCCGGCAAGCTCGACGAGGTCAAGCGCTCGCTGGGCGCGCTGGGGCAGTCGCTGCCCGTGATCGTGGCCGATGCCGCCAACGAGGCGCAGTTGCGGGCCATGTGCGCGCAGACGCGCGTGGTGGTGTCCACCGTCGGGCCTTACGCCCTGTACGGAGAGCCGCTGGTCAAGGTCTGCGCCGAGACAGGGACCGACTACTGCGACCTCACCGGCGAGGCTCAGTGGATTCGTCGCATGATCGCCAAGTACGAGGGCGCGGCGAAGCAATCGGGCGCGCGCATCGTGCACTGCTGCGGCTTCGATTCGGTGCCATCCGACATGGGCGTGTGGTTCCTGCAGCAGCAGTTCCGCCAGCAGTGGCAGGCCCCGGCCACGGAAGTGAAGATGCGCGTGCGCAGCATGAAGGGCGGCGCTTCCGGGGGTACGGTGGCCAGCATGGTCAACCTCGTCAGCGAAGCCACCAAGGACCCGGCCCTGCGCAAGGAACTGCGCAACCCATACTCGCTGTGCCCGGCGGACCACGGCTTCAAGTCGCGCCAGAAGCCCGTCGGCGGCGCGCTGTACGACGCGGATTTCGATGCCTGGGTGGCGCCCTTCGTGATGGCCGCGATCAACGAACGCGTGGTGTTTCGCTCCAACGCGCTGTCGGGCATGGCCTATGGCGCTGAGTTCACCTACAACGAGGGCATGCTCACAGGCGCTGGCGCCAAAGGCCGCCTGAGTGCCTTGGCCGTGGTGGGCGGCCTGGGCGGGTTCATGGCCGGCGTGGTCTTCAAGCCCACGCGCGTGCTGCTGGAGCGCTTCGTGCTGCCCAAGCCAGGCGAAGGCCCGACACCCAAGCAGCAGCTCAACGGCCGCTACGACATCCGCTTCTTCGGCCGTTCCGCCCAGGGCCAGACGCTGCGCGTGAAGGTCACGGGCGATCGCGATCCGGGCTACGGCTCCACCAGCAAGATGTTGGGCCAGGCCGCCTTGAGCCTGGCGCTCGACCACGTCGAAGCCGGCGCCAAGGTCGGCAAGGCAGGGGGCTTCTGGACCCCTGCCACGATGTTCGACCAGCGCTACATCGATCGCCTGACCAGGCACGCGGGCCTGACGTTCCAGACCTGCTGACAACGTCGTCGCGGACCGATGATGGTCAGGCAACCCCTGCGATCGCGTGCGGCACATAGGGCGCTTCGAGCGCCTTGATCTCGTCGGTGCTCAGGCGCAGCGACAGCGCCTGCTCGGCATCCACCAGGTGCCACCGCCTCCACCACCTGCCTGTCGGATCTTCGTCTTGGTGGAATCGGCTGTTATGCCATTGGGCAAGTCACCTCGCTGCTGCCCATGCGAGGCGTTGTCGGCGATGCGTCTGTAGGCTGTGGGCCAAAGGCTCGAAAAGCACGGATTTGACAGACCGTTGCGGGATAATCCCGCGATGACGAAGTACGTGCGTGTTGAAGCCACCGGCCAGGAGGGCGTTCGGGAAATCACAGCGGCAGGGTGGGATGGCAAGGTCTTGCGGATGACGCGGGAGGCCTACCTGAAGTGGCGCAAGACAGGGGCTGAGAAACTCGCCACGGCCTGTGTCTATGTCCTGCTTGCCGACGACTTCGTGAAGGCCACAACGAGTCAGCGTTTCTTGTGCGTCGGGCGTGTCAGGGGTGGATCAGCCACGGAAGGTTCCGAGAAGGACAAACCGTTCTGGAGCGTCGCGCTGGTCTTCACCTCAGCGGGCCAATGGATGACGGCAGCGCAGGCCAGGGTCATCGAGGCCACGTTCATCGACTGGGCCCGCGAGGCAAGCCGCTATGAGGTGGCGAACAGCCTCACGGTGGATGCGCCGTCGGCCGGTGAGCACGAGCCGCTCGTGCAGGCCTTCCTCGCCCCGGTTCGAGCCGTTCTCGATTTTGCGGGCATCGATGCGTTCGAGTTCAACAAGGAAGCCCTGTACGTGCTGTCTCGCGGCCCCAAGTTCGGGCGCATCGATAAGGCCACGGCGAAGATCGCATGGGCTGCAGGCAAGACCATTGAAATCTGTGCGGACAGCCGTGTCGGCGTGAACCAGCTTCCGGAGACCCTGGAAAAGGTCGCGGCCTTGGTCGATGCTGGCGTGGCGACGTTCGACCGTGTGGCTGGCGCGGTCACGTTCACGCGGGCGACCAAGATGACGGCCGGTGGTGTGTTCGACACCATCCTGGGAACCTTCCCGAAGGACTGGGTCAACTGCAGCCGGCGCTCGATCCGGGATGTGTTCGATGAGCAGAAGGCGCAAAGGTGTCCCCCTGCCGCCATGGCAGGGAGGGCCGAGCCCGTGGTGCAAGAGGAAGAATTTCAACCGTCCACGGCGACGTGAACACGCGGCGGTGTTATCTGCGCCGACGAGACACGAGGCCCATGCCAACCAGCCCCAGCCCCATGAGGGCATAGGTGTTGGGCTCCGGGACCGGTGCGACCTCGTAGCTCAAGGACACTTTGAGCCGGCCCGGATCCGGCACGGCTTGGCAGTCTGAGGTGCCGCCGTTGCACACCAATGCAAAGCCCGGGGCGTAATCCAGAAGGGCGACTTCAGCCGGGAAGTGGTAGCCGGGAAACGTTGAGAACAACTTGGCATTGACCACGATGCCCGGGAGTTCAAGGGGATCCTGCACCAGGAAGGACCCGGTGGGTGAGTTCGTGGTCAGGACGTTGTCACCTTCGAGGGCGGGCCCGAACGCAACATTCAAAACAACCAAGACGCCTGCTTCCTCTGGCGGAGTGAAGAAGTCGAAGGCATAGAGGGCGTTGAGGGCTTGAGTGGGCGTGGCGGTGAACTCGTAGTCGTAGTACACGCCGCCATCGTGGGCCGGGCTCACGCGCTCGGTGCTCAATGAAAACCCGTCAGGCAGTTGGACTTGCAGATTGCCGCCGAGGGTCAACGGCCCCTGAGAGGCCAGTGCGCCTTGAGTGCTGCCTACGAAGGCAAGTGCCGCAGCCATTGCTGTTGCGATGAGACGCCCCATTGCTCGCCCTGTCATTGAGTTGTTGTGTTCAATGACGCATTGTGAGCAATGCTTGCCTGGCGGAGCAATCCCGTGGTCAGATGGCCACATTGTGTGAGGCGGTGAGCGCGGTGCGCCATCCATCCATCCATGGAACGGGCACACCACTGCGAGAAACACAAAAGCCGCGTTGTCCGCGGCTTTTGCAATCCTTGATGGGCAAGGAAATCCTGGTCGGGGTGAGAGGATTCGAACCTCCGGCCTCTACGTCCCGAACGTAGCGCTCTACCAGGCTAAGCTACACCCCGTTCAGTGGCTGGCGGCTCATGTCGAGCGCCGCACCGAATGAATCGACAATTGTAGCAGGGATTCCTTGTAGACCGACGCCGGCAGTTCCGCGATGAGCGCCTGTGCATGCGCGGCCTGGGCCTCGGCCGCTTGGCGGGTGGCGTCCAGCGCTCCGGTGGCGCGCACCACCTCGACGATCTCGGGCATGCGCTCGACCTCGCCATGCTCGATGGCCTGGCGGATCATGGCGCGCTGCTCCGGTGTGCCGCGCTGCATGGCCAGCAGCAAGGGCAGGGTGGGCTTGCCTTCGCGCAGGTCGTCACCGATGTTCTTGCCCAGCTCGGCCGTGCTGCCTTCGTAGTCCAGCAGGTCATCGATCAGCTGGAAGGCGCCACCCACGGCGCGCCCGAAAGCCGCACAGGTCTCTTCCACTGCTGCCGGTGCATCGGCCACCACGGCGCCCAGGCGCGCGCTGGCTTCGAACAGCTTGCCGGTCTTGTACTCGATCACGCGCATGTAGTCGTCCACCGTGATGTCGGGGTCGTGCATGTTCATGAGCTGCAGCACCTCGCCCTCGGCGATGACGTTGGTGGCCTCGGCCAGCACGTCCATCACCTTCAGGCGGTTGGTGGACACCATCATCTGGAATGCGCGCGAGTACAGAAAATCGCCCACAAGCACGCTGGCGGCGTTGCCGAACATGGCGTTGGCCGTCTCGCGGCCGCGGCGCAGGGACGATTCATCGACCACGTCGTCGTGCAGCAGCGTGGCGGTGTGGATGAACTCCACCACGGCAGCCAGTTCGTGGCGCTGGCCGCTCTCGCAACCCAGCGCGCGGGCCACGAGCAACAGCAGCAGCGGGCGCACCCGCTTGCCGCCCGCATTGACGATGTAGTGCGAAATCTGGTTGACCAGAGCGACCTGCGAACTCAGCCGACGGTGGATGACCGCGTCCACCTCGGCCATCTCGGGGGCCATCAGGCTGCGGTAGTCGACGGTGGTGGCGGTGGCGGAAGAAGACACTCAGCGATCCCAGGAAAGATGGCAATGACGCGGCGGATTATAGGAAGCCCTGGTGAACCGGGTGCCGTACCCGAGTCTCCGACCCCGGATGGGCCTGGGTAAGTTGCGTCTTGCCTCGAGGATCGGGGGACAATAATCGGCAAGATCCCCGGCAAGACGCCGCCCCTCGCTGACGCGAGCCATGCCCCGAGACAGCTCCTTTCGCGCATGAACGACCACGCCGACCTGACAAGTTCTTCCTCCCTGGCTGCTGTCGCGCCGCTGCTGCGCCTGGCCGTGATCGGCGCCGGGCCGGCTGGCCTGGCCCTGGCGCTGCAGGCTGCGCGTCTGTTGCCCGAGGCCGCCGTCACCGTGTTCGATGCCCGCCCGGCCGACCGGGATGTGTCCGGCGATCCGCGCACTCTGGCGCTGTCGCTGGGCAGCGTGCAGTTCCTGTCGCAACTCGGGCTGTGGAGCGGCATCGAAGCCACGGGCAAGGTGGCGCCCATCCACGAGGTGCATGTCTCGCAGCAGCAGCCCACGGTGTTGTGGCCGGGCCGCAGTCAGCCTCGAGTGAACATCACCTCGCGCGAGCAGGGCGTGGCTCGACTGGGCGCGGTGCTGAGCTACGGCACCCTGGTGGCACCCATGCAGGCCGCCTGGGAGGCCGCCGTGGCCGCGCATCCGGGGCGCTTGTCCATGCGCTTCGGCACGCCCGTGAAGGGGCTGAAGCCAGTGGATGGCGGCGTGGAAATCGACGCGGACATCGCCGATGTGTTCGACCTGGCCGTGGTGGCCGAAGGCGGCGTCTTCGCCGACCAGCCGTCGCTGCAATGGCCCGAAGGCCTCAGCCGCGACTACGAACAGACCGCTTGGGTGGGGCAGGTGCTGCTGGAGCCCAGCACGCCTGCCGGAGTGGCCTATGAGCGCTTCACGCCCTCGGGCCCCGCCGCCTTGCTGCCGCTGCCGGATGGTCAGGTCACCGCCGACGGCCCCTCGGGCCGTCGCGCTGCGCTGGTGTGGTGCGTGCAGCGCTCGGACGACCCGGTACAGGCGCTGGACCCGGCGCAGCGTCTGGCGCTGCTCAACACGATCTTTCCAGAAAAGGTGGGTCGCATCCGCCAGGTGTCGCCGCTCAAGGCTTTCCCGCTGGGGCTCAATGCGCATCGCCGTCTGGTGAGCGATGGCGTGGTGGCCCGCATCGGCAACGCGGCGCAGACGCTGCACCCCGTGGCGGGGCAGGGCCTGAACCTGGGCCTGCGCGATGTGCATGCCCTGCTCGATGCCTTGCGGGAGACGCTGCCGAGCCTGGGGGCCGTGTCGGCGCTGGATCGCCACACCCTGATCCAGCGTGCGCTGGGCAAGTTCGAGCGCCGCCGTCAGCCTGATCGCCTGGCCTTGATCGCCGGCACGGATTTCCTGGCGCGCAGCTTCACGTACTCGGCACCGGTGCTGGCCACCTTGCGCGGGCTGGGGCTGGGGCTGATGCAGATGGCGACACCGGCCCGCAACGGGCTGGCCCGCCTGATGATGTTCGGACACCGCTGAGTAGCGGTGTCAGCCCCTCAGCCTTGAACGTTTCAGGGCGCGTAACCCGCCAAAGCGGAGGCGCCGTAAGCCTGTCCGGGAGAGGGCGTGTCCGCCAGGTGGGCCTGCACGCCATACAGGGCCCATGCCGTCATGGCGGCGAACAGGGTGTTCTGAAGCAGCTTGCGCATCACGGTCTCCTTCGCCGTTTGTGAATCCATCGTAGGCAAGCGCCTGGCATTGCATGGGCTGAAAAACCCTCTGTCGTGGCGATTTATCGACGGTTCAGGGCGTGAACTGTCGCGATCGGTCAGCCGCGGATTCGACCTCGATGGTGGCATCGCAGCCGCTGCCGGCCGAAATCCAGCGCGCTGCCCAGCGTCGCCACACCGCCCGCCACAGCCCGCCGCCGGGCCGGCCCGCCAGCATCAACCCACAGCGGTAACGCCCTTCGCCATCGGCCCACACCAGGGCTTTGCAAGCCCCGTGCCGCTTGCGACTCACCAGCATGCCCACCGGGCAGGGCTCGGCCAGGCAGCACACCCCACAGCCGTTGCAGGGCTGGCCGATCGCCGGCTTGGCCGGCGCCTCGGGGTGAATGTGGATGACCTGGTGCATGAGCGCTTGTGGTTTGAGACAATGATGGACATGAACACCGCCACCCAATCCCCTGAAAACACGGCCGAAGGCGTCGAAGCCGTGATGAACCGCCTGGGCCAGGCCGCGCGCGCGGCGGCCACCGTGCTGGCGGCGTCGTCCACGGCGGCCCGCAACGATGCCCTGCTGGCGCTGGCGGCGCGCATCCGCAACGAGGCGGGCACCCTCAAGGCGCGCAACGCCATCGACATCCAGGCCGCCGAGGCCAATGGTCTGGCTGCCCCCATGGTGGACCGTCTGCGCCTCACGGACAAGGTCATCGAGACCATGGCCCTGAGTTGCGAGCAGGTGGCCGCGCTGCCGGATCCAGTCGGCGAGATGACCAACCTGCGCCGCCGCCCCACCGGCATCACCGTGGGCCAGATGCGCGTGCCCATCGGCGTGTTCGGCATGATCTATGAAAGCCGGCCCAACGTCACCATCGAGGCGGCCTCGCTGGCCATCAAGAGCGGCAATGGCTGCATCTTGCGTGGCGGCTCCGAGGCCATCGAATCCAACAAGGCGCTGTGGGCGCTGGTGCAGGCCGCCCTGGCCGACGCCGGCCTGCCCAGCGACGCCGTGCAACTGGTGCCCACCACCGACCGCGCCGCCGTCGGCCGCCTGATCGCCATGCCCGAGTACGTGGACGTGATCATCCCGCGCGGCGGCAAGGGCCTGATCGAGCGCATCAGCAACGAGGCCCGCGTGCCCGTGATCAAGCACCTCGATGGCAACTGCCACACCTACGTCGATGCCGAGGTCGACCTGGCCCTGGCCGTGAAGGTGACGGACAACGCCAAGACCCAGAAGTACAGCCCCTGCAATGCCACCGAATCGCTGCTGGTGCACGTGGCGCAGGCGGCTGCCTTCCTGCCGCTGATCGGCAAGGTCTTCGCAGACAAAGGCGTGGAAATGCGCGCCGATGCCCGCGCCAAGGCCATCCTGGCCGATGTGCCCGGCGCCAAGGTGGTCGAGGCCGCCGAGCAGGACTGGTACGAGGAGTACCTGGCCCCCGTGATCGCGGTGAAGGTGGTCGATTCGCTGGACGAGGCCATCGCGCACATCAACAAGTACGGTTCGCACCACACGGATTCGATCCTCACGACCAACCACCCCAACGGCATGCGCTTCATCCGCGAGGTGGACTCGGCCAGCGTGATGATCAACGCGTCCACACGTTTCGCGGATGGATTCGAGTACGGTCTGGGCGCCGAGATCGGCATCAGCACGGACAAGTTCCATGCGCGCGGCCCGGTGGGGCTGGAGGGCCTGACCTCGCTGAAGTTCGTGGTGCTGGGCCAGGGCGAGGTTCGCGGCTGAACCTTCGGCTGAGCTTCCATGCTTGATCTCACGGCCGGCAACGTCGGCCTGATGTTGCTGGCCGCCGGTGGCGCCGGCGTGGTCGATGCCATCGTGGGCGGTGGCGGGCTGATCATGGTGCCGGCGCTGTTCGGCCTGTTCCCGCAGGCCCTGCCGGCCACCTTGCTGGGCACAAACAAGGCCGCGGCCGTGTGGGGCACGGCCTGGTCGGCCTGGCAGTACGCGCGCCGCGTGAAGCTGCCGTCACGGCGGCTGATGGGCGCCACGGCGGCCGCGCTGATCGGCTCGGCCCTGGGCGCCTGGCTGGCGACCAAGGTGCCGGCCAGTTCCTTCCGCGTGGCGCTGCCGCTGGTGCTGGGCGCCGTGTGGGTCTACACCCTGTGGCGCAAGGACCTGGGGCACACGCACGAGCCCAGCTGGGCACCGCACGTGGAGGCCTGGTGGGCGACCTTGCTGGGCGCCACGGTGGGCCTGTACGACGGGCTGTTCGGCCCGGGCACGGGCAGCTTCTTCGTGTTCGCGCTGGTGCGCGGCCTGGGCTGGGATTTCCTGCACGCGAGTGCGGCGGCCAAGCGCCTGAACGTGGCCACCAACGTGGCCGCGCTGGCCTGGTTCATCCCGCATGGGCACGTGGTGTGGGCGCTGGCGCTGCCGATGGCGCTGGCCAATGTGCTGGGCAGCACGATCGGCACGCGCCTGGCGCTGCGCCATGGCGCGGGCTTCGTCCGCATCGCCTTCCTGGTGGTGGTCGGCGTGCTGATCCTCAAGACGGCGTGGGATGCGTGGGGCGGCTGACGCCGAGGCTTTCCGCCTGTCGCCGTGCGCAGGCGCATCCAATCAGATCACTGGCCCGCCGGGCCCTTGTACGGCATCCAGCCGATGCCGTGCGCATGCAGGCTCTGCACGTACAGTTTGCCGTGCAGCTCGGTGGCGGCAGTGGTCTCCGGGTAGCCGCCCTTCGGATCCTGCAGGTCGTCCACGATGCGGCCGTCTTCATCGAAGGCCACGATGTGGCCATAGGCCTTGGGCACGGGCCACAGCGCGCGCGGCAGGCGCAGCGTGAGCGAGCGGATCCAGGGCTTCTCAGCCGCGATGTCGATCACCTTGCTGCGCGGCTTGGTCAGGCCCACCCAGATGCGGCCGTTCTCGCCACGCGTGAGGTTGTCCGGGAAGCCGGGCAGGTTGTCGATCAGCACCTTGGCCGCGCCCTGGTCGAAGGCGTTCTTGAGCGTGGGCACGTTGGTCATGCCTTCGGACGAGCGGGCCACGCTCAGGCGCGCCAAATCGATCTTGAGGATGCGGTAGCTGCCGGTCTCGGCCAGGAACAGGTGCTTGCCATCCTTCGAGAACGCCAGGCCGTTGGGGAAGCACAGGCCGCTCAGGGCCACGCGGCCACGGCCTGACACCGGATCCACCACCAGCACGCGGCCGGTGCAGCTGTGCTCCAGGATGTCGAGCACGCTCGCTTCCATGGTGCCGCCGTCGGCCTTGGCGCTGAAGCGGCGCGAGGCGTCCGTCACCCACACCGCGCCACGGCTGTCCACGGCCACGCCATCGGCGTAGCGGACGGGGTCATCGGGCATGGGCATGTCGATCTTGTCGAGCAGCGTCTTGACCGGGGCTTTGCCGTTGGCGGCCTCGGCGAGCGACAGGGCCTGCAGCCCGTTGATGGCATCGGCGATGTAGAGCGTCTGGCCGTCGGGCGAGACGTCCAGGCCAAGCGGGCGCCCGCCGGTGTTGGCCAGCACGGTGGGCTTGCCATCCTCCGAGAGCCGGATGATGTCGCCGTTGAGGGTGGCCGTGTAGAGCTGACCGTTGTGCGCGAGGATGTGCTCAGGCCCCTCCTGGCCAGCGCCCAGCGGCCATTGCTGCAGGCCGGCCAGCCTGGTGTTGCTGGCGTGGGGGCCGGTGTAGCCGCTGTCCATGGGCGCCGACCAGGGCACAGGCTTGACCGCGATTGGCCAGAAGAACAGGTAGGCCAGCACGGCCACCAGCGGTGTCGCCCATGAGAAAAGGAAACGCCCGAGTCGAAGGGCACCCCTTTGCTGCCTACGCGATGGGTTCATAGATTTTTTGTATTGCATCTATTTTTATGATTTGATTGCTCAATCAATGACGCGCCGACACAATGAGAACCATTCTCACCGCGTCACCCCGAACAAGGAGTCGGATCATGGCGAAAACAGCAACCTTCGGCGTCATGCACCTGGCCACGTCCTTCACCGTCACCTACGGCTTGACAGGCAGCGTCAGCATCGCGGGCATCGTGACCTTTGTGGAACCGCTGGTCAACACGGTGATGCACTACTTCTTCGACAAGTACTGGGATCACCCCAAGGCGCAGGCCTTGCGAGGCGTGGTCGCCCGGATGACAGGCCGTCGCGCGCAGGCCACGGAAGAGGCGGCCGCCCAGGCGGTCTGAATGGGCTGAACGGCGGGGCAGGGTGGTCGTGCCGGCGTGTTCGCTCAGACTCAGAGCTTGCGCGGCTTGTAAGGCTTGAGCTTAGGCTCGGTGCCCGAGGCGGCAGCCTTGGCCCGGCCCTGCTCGCGTGCCATCGCGATCTGCTGGTTGCCCCGGCCGATCACGCGGCGCTGCCACAGGCGCTCGGCGCGCAGGGCACGCCACAGGCCGACGCGCCAGGCGTTTTGCAGCAGGAATTTCCCAGCGGCCACGCTGTCCGGGGATCGGGTGGCGATTTCAGCAGCCAGCGTGCGTGCGGCGGCCAGCGGATCGTCCGCCAGGTGCGTGACCAAGCCCAGGGCATGTGCCTGGGTGCCGTCGATCACGCGGCCGGTGAAGGTGAGCTCCTTGGCCACGTCCAGCGGCACCAGTTCGCGCAGTGTGGCGATGCCGCCCATGTCAGGCACCAGGCCCCATTTGGCTTCCAGCACCGAGATCTGCGATTGCGGGTGCGCGAAGCGGATGTCCGCACCCAGGGCCAGCTGGACGCCGGCGCCGAAGCAGTTGCCGTGCACGGCGGCGATCACCGGCACGCCCAACTGGCGCCAGCCCATGCTCCAGCGCTGGAAGTGGTTCATCACCGGCCACAGCAGCTGCGTGGCCCGCCAGGCCGCCAAGGCAGGGCGTGCCAGCACGGACTTGAAATCCAGCCCGGCGCAGAAGGAGGGGCCATCACCCACCAGGATGATGGCGCGCACCGAGCGGTCGCGCAGCAACTGGCGTTGCGCCTTGATCATGGCGTCGATCATCTCGAAATCGACGCCGTTGTGCTTGTCGGCACGGTTGAGCGTGACCGTGGCCACGCCCTCGCTCACGGTGATCAGGACGCGAGCGTTCATCGAACGGTGCTTACTTACTTCTCGACGAAGGCGCGTTCGATCACGTAGTCGCCCGGCTCGCCTTGCGAGGGCGAGATGTGGAAGCCGCGTGCGTCCAGGATCTTGCACAGGTCGGCCAGCATCGAGGGGCTGCCGCACATCATGGCGCGGTCGGTGGCGGGGTTCAGCGGGGGCAGGCCGATGTCGGCGGCCATCTTGCCGTTCTCGATCAGATCGGTCAGGCGGCCCTGGTTGCGGAACGCTTCGCGGGTGACCAGTGGGTAGTAGATCAGCTTGTCGCGCACCAGGTCGCCCAGCAGCTCGTGGTCGGGCAGGTCCTGGCTGATGAAGTCGTGGTAGGCCAGTTCGCTCACGGTGCGCACGCCATGCACCAGCACCACCTTGTCGAACTTCTCGTAGGTGTACGGATCCTGGATGATGCTCATGAAGGGTGCCAGGCCCGTGCCCGTGCCGAACAGGTACAGGTTGACGGCGGGCTTGAGGTCATCGACCACCAGCGTGCCCACGGCCTTGCGGCTGACCAGGATCTTGTCGCCCACCTGCAGGTGCTGCAGGCGCGAGGTGAGGGGGCCGTCCTGAACCTTGATGCTCAGGAACTCGAGGTTCTCTTCGTAATTGGCGCTGGCGATGGAGTAGGCGCGCATCAGCGGCTTGCCGTTGACCTCCAGGCCGATCATCACGAAGTGGCCGCTGGCGAAGCGCAGGGCAGGGTCGCGCGTGGTCTTGAAACTGAACAGCGTGTCGTTCCAGTGGTGGACGTGGGTGACGGTTTCGTGATTGAACGCGGCCATGTTGGCAATACCTCAACTAATCCTGACGAAAACCCTAGATTCTCGCTTAGAACGCGAACTATTCAAAATGCGCACCCCTCGCACCCCATGTTTTCGGGGCTTTTGTGCGGCATAAGGTATGCTGAAATTCGAATAAGGGCCCGCGCTCGCCGGCCCATGATGCTGTCCATGACCTCCCCAGTTTCCCCTCCCGCCAGCAAGTTGTTCCCGCAGACCGCCACGCAGCTGTCAGATCTTGACCCGCGCACCGCCCTGGTGGTGTTCTCTGGCGGGCAGGATTCCACCGCCTGCCTGGCCTGGGCCCTGCAGCGCTATGCCCACGTGGAAACGGTCGGGTTCGATTACGGCCAGCGCCACCGCGTCGAGTTGCATTGCCGCAGCCGCGTGCGCTCCGAAATCTCGCGCGAGTTTCCAGATTGGGCATCGCGCCTGGGCAGCGATCACCTGCTGGATCTGCGCCTGCTGGGCCAGTTGTCCGACACGGCCCTGACCGAAACCCGCGCCATCACGATGCAGGCCAATGGCCTGCCCAACACCTTCGTGCCCGGGCGCAACCTGCTGTTCCTGAACTTCGCGGCCGCGCTGGCCTATCGCCGGGGTGCCTCGGTGCTGGTGGGCGGCATGTGCGAGACCGATTATTCCGGCTACCCGGATTGCCGCGACAACACGCTCAAGGCCCTGCAGGTGGCCATCAGCCTGGGCATGGACACGCCCATGACCATCGAGACGCCGCTGATGTGGCTGACGAAGGCGCAGACCTGGGCCTTGTCCGATGACCTGGGTGGCGAAGCCCTGACCTGGATCGTCAAGGAGCACACGCACACCTGCTACCTGGGCGACCGCAGCGTGCGCCATGCCTGGGGCTATGGCTGTGGCCAGTGCCCGGCCTGCGTGTTGCGCCGCGAGGGTTTCGAAGCTTGGGAGACCTCGCGCGCTCGGGCATGATGGCGCCATATCCACACCCCACGGAGTTCCTCGCATGAGCCTGACGCAGATCACCACGCTGGCGGTGCTGGCCCTGCTGATCTTCTGGGCCGTGGGGGCGTACAACCGCCTGGTGCGCCTGCGCAATGCCATCACCAACGCCTTCGCGCAGATCGACGTGCAGATCAAGCGCCGCCACGATCTGATCCCCAACCTGGTGGACGTGGCCCGCAAGTACCTGGAGCACGAGCGCGAAACGCTCGAACGCGTGACGGCTGCGCGCAATCAGGCCATTGCCGCCGCTGATCTGGTGCGCGCCCGTCCCGGGCAGGCGGGGCCCGTCAAGAGCCTGGCCCTGGCCGAAGAGGTGTTGGCATCGGCCATGAAGGGCTTCAACGCCGTGGTCGAGGCCTACCCCGAACTCAAGGCCGACGAAACCCTGCAGCGCCTGAGCGAAGAGCTCACGCACACCGAGAACAAGGTGGCCTTCGCGCGCCAGCTGTTCAACGACGCCACGCTCGATTACAACAACGGCGCCCAGCAGTTCCCCACCAACGTGGTGGCCGGCGTGTTCGGCTTCCGTGAGGCGCCCATGCTGCAGGCCACGGCCACAGAGGCCGAGCGCGCGCCGGTGCGCGTCAGCCTCTGACGCGGCGGCACGACGCCTTCCATGCGTTTCTGGCAACAACAGGCGCAAGCCCGCGACCAGACCCTGCGCCTGCTGCTGTGGTTCGCCCTGCTGGTGCTGCTGCTCGTGGTGGCCGTGAACGCTGTGCTGGCGCTGGTGTGGCGGCTGGTGATGCCATTCAGCACCGGTTGGCCCCTGCTGTTCTTCGAGACCAACACGGCCGTGGTGCTGCTGTTCGTGCTGGGCGGTGCCTGGATGGAGGCCTGGCGCCTGCGCGATGGCGGCGGCGTGCGCGTGGCGCACTGGATGGGCGGTGTCGAAGTGCAGGACGATGGTGATGCCCTGAAGCGCCGCCTGCTCAACGTGGTCGACGAGATGGCGCTGGCCTCGGGGCAGCCGCCACCACGCGTGTTCGTGCTGCCGCGCGAAAGCGCCATCAACGCGTTCGTGGCCGGTTGGTCGCCGGAAACATCGGCCCTGTGCGTGACCCAGGGCGCGCTGGACCGCCTGACACGGGCCGAGCTGCAAGGCCTGGTGGCTCACGAGTTCGGTCACCTGTCCGAAGGCGATGGCCGCCTGAGCATGCGCCTGCTGGCGCTGGTGTGGGGGCTGTCGCTGCTGCATGGCTGGGGGCGCCATCTGATGAGCGCCGACGAGAATGGCCGCGTGCACGTGTTGCCATGGCTGGTGGGCGCGGTGCTGGCGGCCATCGGCTGGCTGGGCTGGCTGTGTGGCCGCCTGCTGCAGGCCGCGGTGTCACGCCAGCGCGAGTTCCTGGCTGATGCGCGTGCGGTGCAGTTCACCCGCGCCAAGGACGGGCTGGGTCAGGTGCTGCGCAAAGTGTTGCACGAGCAGCAGACCCATGCCGACCGTCTGCGGCACCCTCAGGCCGATGCGCTTGCCTTCCTGTGGCTGAGCGCGCCCGGCTGGGCGGCCAGGCTGGCCTCGCACCCGCCGTTGTCCGAGCGGATCCGGCGTGTCTATGGCACGGCCCGATCACCCCTGCCCGCGGCGATGGACAGTGGTCATGGCCGCTTGTCGCCTGAGCCCCGGCATGCGGCCGCGGGCGTTCTGGCAGCGGTTCCACCCCACACTGCGCCGGGCTCTCTGCCCTACAGCGTGCCCCCCAGCACCTTGCCGCCGCCGGACCCCGCCACGCCACGGCTGCTGCCCGATGCCGGCACCCAGGACATCCTGGGGCGGCTGCGCCTGCTGGCCGGCCCGATGCAGCAGCGCATGGCCATCCTGGCTTTCATGATGCGGCCCGACAACGAGGCCGAGCAGCGCTTCTGGTGCCAGTCCACACGCGATTTGCATGGCGCGGCGCAGATCCTCGCCGACGTGCAGTCGCTGCCTGCCGCCTTCCGTGTTCCGGAGTTCGAACGCATGCTCGCGCAGATGGCCTACGAGCCGGTGGCGCGCCGGCGCGAGCTGGTCGTGGCCTGCCGCGAACTGCTGCGGGCCGATGGCAAGGTGTCGCCGCGTGACCGCCTGTGGTGGCTGGCCCTGCGCCACCGGATGGGCGAGGTCAACAGCAACAAGGCTTTCATGCGCCCCGTGACAGGGCAGGGGCGTGACCTCACGCAGCTGCAGCCCGACGAGCGGGGCCATGTGGCCGGTTTCAGTGCCTACCTGGCCCGCATCCTGCCCGTGTCGGCCAAGGCGGCAGAGCCTTCAGCTGCTGGCCTGGCGTGGTACCGCAGCGTGATGGTGCGTTGCCATCCGCCGGGCGAGCCCTGGCCCCTTTGCACCCCACCCGACGCGGATGCGCTGATGCACGCCCTGGCGGGTACGCAGGAGTTGTCATGGGTGATCCGTCCGCAGCTGGTGCGGGCGTGGGTGGAGGAAGCCTTGAACCACAGCCCCGCCGGACTCATGAGCACCGACACGGCCGATGCCCTGCGGCTGGCCGCCGGGCTGCTGGACACGCCCTTGCCGCCTGCATTGGCGGCCCACTATCCCAAGAGCAACTGAGCGGGTGAGCCGCACGCCGCACCCGCTCCGGTCTTCAGGGCTGCTCGGGGTTGACGGTGCCGCCGCCCACGCGGTTCATCCTGGTCAGACCCAGCAGGCCGTTGCGCAGTTCGGCCGGGGCGTGCGGTCCGATGTACATGCGCAGGTAGATCTGGTAGGCCAGTTCGTTGTTGATGGCCATGGCATCGACCGTGCCGTCGCCCGCGAGCTGCTTGCCGTTGTGCGTGGCCATCCAGCCGCGCCCTGGCACCCAATCTAGGTTGACGACGTCGCCCTTGGCCACGCGCTTGACGTTGGCGTAGGCCGCGCCGATCTGGCCGACCACGTCGATGAGCTTCTTGAACTCATCGTCGGTGGCCACCTGTTTGAAATCGGCGATGAAGATGCGCGAGATCGTCGAGGACGTGAACTCGCGCAGGATGTTGAGCTGGATGCGGCGGATGCCGTCCAGCTTCATGATGGCCTCGGGGGTGGTGCGCTTTTCGGGCAGGTACAGGGCCGTGACATCGGCCTTGAAATAGCCGCGCTTGCGCAGGCCGATGCCGTTGAGCACCAGCTTCTTGCCGTAGGCGGTGATGGTTTCCTCGATCTCGATGCCTTCGAGTTCGACGGCCGCCTTGACCTCGGGCGTCCACAGCACGAAGGCCGTGGCCGCGGTGCTGGCCATGAAGGCCCGCCGCGAGATCGTCAGGCGCTCAAGCGCATCGCCAGAGGGAGCCGTGTCGGCCCCGTTCAATGGGTCTTGCATCGGCGCGCCCTCCTGATCACATGCCGAAGGGCTTGGAGATCGTCAGCCAGTAGGCCGTGCCTTCGGTGCGGTTCTGCGAGCCGAATTCACGCAGGAACTTGCCCTCGATCATCATCTCGCCGCCGTTCTTGATCCATGCCAGGGCGGGGCCCAGGGCGAAAGTGCGCATGCGGTTGCCATCGGCGAGGTCGATGGCGGCCTGCGTGGTGGCATCGCCGCTGGCGTCGTCCGAGAACTGTTGCACCACATAGCCCTGCAGGCCCAGGCGGAGGTCGTCGGTGACGAACTTCATCAGCTGGAAGTCCAGGTTGAACATGTTGCCGCTCTTGTAGTCGGTGTCCTTGTTGCGGCTGTTGAACGACAGCACCGCGCGGACACCCACGTCCCAGCCGTCGCCGATGTAGCCGTACTGCACCGACGGGCGGAAGGTGTAGAAGTTGCCGTAGCCGGCGTTGACGGCCGAGTTCTTGTTGTAGTCACCCGTGGGGACGACGATCGTGGGGGCGAAGGAGATGGCCTGGTTGTCGCCCAGTTCCCAGTGCAGAAGCGGGGAGATTTCCAGATCGCCCAGGCCGGTGGCCTGGCCCTTGTTGCGGGAGGCCTGGCCGTTGACAGTGTTGCGGATGTTGTCACCGATGGCCGTGGCCGCGGTGGAGCCGACCACGGCGCCCAGCGTGGCCATGTTGGCGGACGACAGGGTGGTGTCCGCCTCCAGGGAAGTCTGACGGCGGACCACGGGCAACATGGCCGTGAAGCCCAGATTGGCACCGAAGGCCTGGCTGGTGCTCAGGTAGGTCACGCGCAGCAGGGCTGCGTAGACATCGGCACGGAAGTTTTCGAGCCGGGTGCTGTAGCCCACGCCCTGGAAGCCGGCGCCAGCCAAGGCCGTATTGGCCGCAGATTGCTGGGCGGAGGGCAGCCCAGCGACGATGTTGGCGCGGGGCACGGTGCCGGCGGCCACGGTGTTGACCGTGTCACCGTTGTTGTCCTTCAGCTTCGTGGCGTGGTACTGGATCATGGCCACCTGGCCATACCAGCCCGGCACCAGGAGAGAGGTCATGTCGCTGCCGCCCACACCCGGTGAATAACGCTGCCCACGGTTCTCGGCCGCCATGGCGGAAGACGCAGCGGCAGCCATGATGGCGCTGGCCAGCAGGGTCAGGGGCATCGTCTGCATGCGTGTGGACTTCGACTTCATGGGGTTCCTCTGAGGTAGACGTGGATAAGGCGACATCGGCAGATGACGCACCGAATTGAAGCGGTTTGCTAGTTTGCGCCCGTAAGTTCATGGAAAACCATGGGAAAACGGTCGCCTGCGGGATAGCCGGGGGGGCTTCTGTCGCGGTCGCGCAACGATTCGTCGGGCGCACCTTGGGCGCGCCGGCATCCAGGCCTCCCCTGGCTTGAGGTGAAGCGGCTTATTCGCCTTCGCCGAACTTGTCGTTGATCAGGGCCAGGATGGCCTTGGAAGCGTCTTCCTCGCGGTCACCGGCGCACTCCAGTTCGATGGCGGTGCCCACGCCGGCGGCCAGCATCATCACGCCCATGATGCTCTTGGCGTTGACGCGGCGGTCGTTGCGGCTGAGGTGGACTTCGCAGGGAAAGCTGCTCGCCAGCTTGGTGAGCTTGGCCGAGGCGCGGGCGTGCAGACCCAGCTTATTGCTGATGGTGACGGTGGTCTTGATCATGGGTCGGATGGATGGCCTGGTTCTGGGGGCGCGAGGACGCGATCTGCATCACGCCCTGGGTGCCGCCCGCCAGCGCCCGCGTGATCAGGGTTTCAAGGGGTTCGTGGGCGTAGTTCATGGCGCGCCACAGCATGGGCACGTTGGCGCCGGTGACGACCTTGACCTGCACCCCATCGGCCAGGCGCTGCACCACGTTGCAGGGCGTGGCGCCGAACACGTCGGTGAGCACCAGGGCTTCGTGGCGGGGATCGGTGTCCTGGGCGCGCGCCAGCAGCAGGCGGGCCTGGGCTTCGATCTCCTCGGGCGGCAGGTTGGGGGGCACGTCCAGGGTTTCGATGCGCTCGGCCGCCTCGGCAAAGGTGTGCCGCGCCGCCAGCTTGAGGGCGGACGCCAGCGGCGCGTGGGCGATGATCAGCAAACCAGGCATACCGGGCGGATTATCGGCCTGTCAGCGCGGAAAGTTGAAGCCCTCGACAAAGGCCTCGACGGCAGGGTCGTCAACTTGCAACGAACCGGGCGTTGCGCCTTGCCAGACCGAGGCCTGGAAGGCGGTCAGGCCGTGCGCGAAGGACCAGGCGGTCACATGCACCGTTTCAGCCTGGTCGGTGGAGATGGGGCGGGTGCCCTGCAGGCGCCAGGTGAGTGCGCCGGGGTGGCTGGCGGCGCCGGTGATCTTGCTGGGGCCCAGCGCCTGCCGCCCGGCGTGGGCGCTGTCGCCCGCGGACACGTTGTCCCACAGGGCCTGGTCCAGTGCGGGCAGGGCCTGGCGCAGGCGTTCGGGCGTGCCGGCATGCAGGTAGCTCAGGGCCCAGGTGGCACCATGGGCGTCGCAGCGCAGCAGGTGCACCGTGGCCGGACCGCCGGCCAGGCCCGGCACGGCGAGCTCACGCTGGGCGGTGTCCGGTTTGCAGGGGAACAGGGCCACCAGCCCATCCGCGTCGGCCGGACGCACCTCTCGCCAGTTCAAGGAAGGGCTGCAGGCGGACAGGCCCATGAGCAGGCTGATGCCGATCAGCGTTTGACGCAGGGCTGACGAGAAGGAAATGGCGGGGTGCATGGGACTTCTTCGGTCATGGGGTGTCATGGCGCGTGTCATGACGGCAATGACGGGGCAGTGCTCAGGGATTTCACCCGGCCGTGGGATGGACAGCCAAGGTAAAACCCGTAATATCACACGCGAACCATAGGGGTATTGAATGAACTATGTCACTTTGCCGACGCCGGCAGAGGGGCCTGTGCCTGTGCAGCCATCGTCCGCGCCCCCTGAAGGCACGGTGGATGCCGCCAAGTGGCAGCGCACACAGGCCGATCTGATGCGCTTCCAGGAACTGGTGGCGCAGGTGGGCCGCGAACTGGCCGAACCACTGACGGCCGCGCTGGAGCGCGTCAATGCCCTGATGAGCACGGGCCGGATCGACCGTGCCGGTTTGAAGTCACTGCTCTCCGAGATGGACCGCGCGCGCCAGGCGGGCATCTGGTGTCAGCAGATCTCGCGGCTGGCTTCGGGGCGGGCGCGGCAGTCGCACGAACGCGTGCACCTGACCAACACCATCCAGAGCGTGCTGGCCCACCGTGCCCGCGAACTGCAGGCGCGCGGCGTACAGGTGGTGCAGGCCATGGCGCCGGTCGAGGTGCTGGCCGATGCACCGATGCTGTTCTCCCTGCTCAACGGCCTGGTCGACTGGTGGCTGGCCTGCGCTTACGGCACGGTCGACTTGCGCGTGGACATGAAGTCCTGGCCTGCCCATGGGCAGCTGGAGGTGCGCCTGAACCACCGGCCGCTGGACCTCTCCGATGGCCTGAAGGAAGGCGAGCTCCCGCACGCGGTCAATGGCCTGACCTGGCACCTGATCGACCAGATCGCGCAGACCATGGACCTGAAGGTGGTGCGCCAGGTGGAGGCGGCCAGCCTGCACCTGCTGATCGAGTTCCCGCACACCATCAACCCGCTGCTGGCGCCCGAGCCGGCGGATGAGCCGGACCAGGGCTTCGCCACCTCGCTCAATTCCAAGCCGCTGGCCGGCAGCCACGTCCTGGTGGTGGCCGCGCGTCGCGACCTGCGGCTGCTGATCCGCGAGGCGGTCAAATCCATGGGGTTGATCGTGGACTTCGTGTCTTCGGTGGGCGAGGCGACGCAGTTCTGCCGCGAGGCCTTGCCGCACGCCATCATCTTCGAGTCATCGTTGAGCGGGCAGCGGTTCGATCAACTGGTGGCCAGCATCCGCCGCGAGGTGCCGGATTTCGTGCTGCTCGAAGTGCTGGAAGAAGGCAGCGCCTTCGACATTTCCACCATCAGCCCCAACGGGGTGGCGCGTGTGGGCCGCGAGGCCGTGCTGACCTCGCTGCCCTCGGCGCTGGTGTACGAACTGGCGCGGGTGATGTGAGTTGCGCAGCGCTGGCCGTTCAGGCGGCCAGCAGCTTCTCGATCAGCGTGTGCAAGGCGGCGAAGTCCGGTTCGCCGATGTAGCGCTTGACGACCTGACCCTGCTTGTCCACCACGAAGGTGGTGGGCGTGAGTTGCACCGGGCCGAAGGCGTTGGCGATCTCGCCGCTGTGGTCCATGGCCACCCGGAAGGGCAGTTGGCGGCTCTGCGCGAACTGCATCACGTAGGCTGGCGGGTCGTACTGCATGGCCACGGCCACGGTCTCCAGGCCCTGGGCCTTGTAGCGCTCGTGCGTGGCCACGATCTGCGGCATTTCCTTGACGCAGGTGCTGCAGCTGGTGGCCCAGAAGTTGATCAGCGCCACCTTGCCCTTGAGATCGCTGAACCGGTGCTGGCTGCCATCGAGCTGCGTGAAAGACAGGTCCGGTACACTCGTTTGGCCTGCGTTCGAGCAGCCGGCCAAGCCCCAGGCCAGCCCTGCGGCGGAGGCCAGCAGCAGCTGTCGGCGGTTGATGGGGGCATCGAAGGCTTGGCTCATGGTCGGGCTGAGGTCTATCCGGAGGTCAAACATGCAGCGTCGTCTCGTATTGTCGTCGGTTGTGGCCGGATCCGCGTGGTCCATGGTGCCATGGGCGAGGGCCGCGGTCGGCTTCACGTCCAGCGAGGGCACGCAGGCCCTGCGCACCGCGCTCGAAAAGGGTGCGCAGGTGGCGGTCAGCGAACTCGGTCGTGTCGATGGATTCCTGGGCAACGACAAAGTTCGCATCCCGCTGCCATCGGTGCTGGAAGATGCCGCGCCCCTGCTCAAGACGCTGGGCCGCGGGCGCCAGCTCGAAGAGCTGCAGACCACGATGAACCGTGCTGCCGAGCAGGCCGTGCCGCTGGCGCTGCCGCTGCTGCGCTCGGCCATCAAATCCATGTCGGTGACGGATGCGCAGCGCATCCTGTCGGGTGGCGACACCTCGGTCACCGAGTTCTTTTCGGGCAAGACGCGCGAGCCGCTGGGCGTGCAGTTCCTGCCCATCGTCAGCAAGGCCACCGAGCGCCTGTCGCTGACCAAGCGCTACAACGAGCTGGCGGGCAAGGCGGCCGGCATGGGCCTGATCAAGGGCGATCAGGCCAACGTGCAGCAGTACGTCACGGGCAAGGCACTCGACGGCCTGTTCTACATGATCGGCGAGCAGGAAAAAAAGATCCGCCAGGACCCGGTCGGCACGGGCAGCGCCATCCTCAAGAAGGTGTTCGGCTCTCTTTGACGCTGCCTTGCCCGGCCGCGGGCGGCGGGGCGGGCGGGTCCTCTGTGGCCAGAGCCGGCACGGTGGTGCGCGGCACGCGCTCGACCTGCGGATCGCTCCAGGAGCCGGTGACCGTGAACTCGCGCGTGGTGGCTTCGACCACCGTCTTGCGCAGCAGCACCTGGGCGATGAAGGTGCCCAGACCGATGGCCGGGTTGATGGCGGCGTAGGCCAGCGAGGCCGTACCGGCATTGAGCTCGGGCACCACGAACACACGCAGGTTCTGCGTCTCACGGGCCAGGTCGGCCTGGCCTTCCATCAGCACCAGGGCCTGAACGCCGCGCATGCGCAGGTTGCGCGTCTGCGCCACGCCCTGCGTGATCCTGGCGTCGCCGTCGATGCGGTCGAAAGCGAAGCCGGACTGGAACACGTCGCGGAAATCCAGCGCCAGGCGGCGGGGCAGCGATTGCAGGCTGAGCACGCCCAGCAGCTTGGCCACGCCGGGCTCGGCCTTGAGGAACTGCCCTTCGCTGATCGACACGTTGACCTCGCCGTTCATCGAGGCGGCATGGGGCTCCAGCGGTGAGCCCAGCCAGGAGACCTGCCCCGTCATGCGGCCCTTGCCACCGCGCAGGGTGTGGGGCATGTCGAGGCGCGCCAGCAGGTTGCCGGTGTTGTTGAGGTCCAGCGTGAAGCTGAAGGCGGCGCGGTGGCGGGGCTTGGCGGTTTTGCCATCGGCCGGCGGCGCGCCCAGGGCGGTCCAGTTGCCGGTGGCGTTGAACTGCGCATCGGCATTGCCCAGGCGGAACTTGGTCATGCGCCACTCCGGCAGCGACGTGTTGCCTGGCGTGCTGTTGACGCGGTTGACAGCGTCGATCTCCAGCTTGCCCAGGGCCATGCCCCGCCATTCGAACTGGTCGACGACGATGTCGAGCGCGGGCACGCTGGTGGTGTCGCTGGCCAGCATGTCCTTGGCCGCCTGCTCCTCGAAAGCGTCGGCCTCGGCCGCCGGGATCTGCAGCCGGCTCAGGCGGGCCACGATGCGGTTGCCGGCGTTGGCCGTGGGCGCGGTGTCGGGACGGATTTCAACCTGGCCGGCCAGTTGCTGGGCGTCGATCTGCGCGCGCCAGACCTGGGGGGCGGGGTGGGCCACGGTGAGCGCGACGTCCTTGAGCGTGCGCTGGCGCAGCTGAAGGGTGCCCGCCTTGACGGTGAGGGTGTCGGGCAGGTAGCTGTCCAGCGCTTCTGATGCAGCGGCCGTCGAGGCGTTCGTGCTGGGGGCAGGGGGTGCCGTGGGCGGTGTCGATGGGCTGCCGTCGGCCTTGAGCTGGTCGACCAGGGCCAGCCAGGCATCGAGGTCCAGCTGCGGCAGCACCACGCGGGCCGTCATGCCTTCGGCGGGCAGGGGCAGGGGGGCGGGGGCGGTGCCCCCCTGGGTGAGGCTGGCCATGCCGCGCTGCACGGTGGGCAGGTTGTTGCCGTCCAGGGCGCGGTGCAGTTCGGCCTTCAGCGTGGCGGGGCCGGCCAGGTCCAGGAGCACGGTATCGGTCTTGCCGTCGCCCTCATCGACCCGGTGCACCAGCTTGAGGGGCCAGGCGGCATCGGCGCGCTTGTTGAGCGGGGCGGGCAAGTCCAGCTGCAGGCCCTGCAAGGTGGTGCTGACCTGCAGTTCGGGCCGCGCGGAGAAGGCCGCCGCGGCGTTGCCGCTTCCGGCTGGGCGCGTGCGGTTGAGCGCGATGGACACGGTCAAGGGTGTCTGGCCTGTCATGCGCTGGGCCAGACGGGCCAGCATGGGCCATTCGGTGGCGCCGCGCATGCCTTCGGCGCTGAGCATGCCGCTGGCCACGAACCGGGGCACGCCTTGCGTGTCACGCGAGCCGCTGATCTGGATCTCCTGGCCCCAGACCTTGGCGCGTCCTTCGACCTTGAGCGCGTCCTGCGTGAACTGAACCTGGCCGCGCACGTTGTGCATCCACGGGGCCTGCGGCGACAGGCGCAGCGAGGCCTGGTCCGCATCGGCCATGGTGACCTGGCCCTGCACCACGGTGTCGGCCACGTGGTTGAGCGGGATGTCGAGCATCAGGCTCATGCTGCCCTGGCCGCCGCCTTGCGCGTCGCCCAGCATCTGGCCGGTCCACTGGCCCACGGGCGAGACGGCCATGTAGCGCAGCAGGTCGCCCACGGGGCCGTGGCCATCGCCCTGGATGCTCAGCTTGGGGTGGTCGCTGGCCAGATCCTCGATGTGGCCGCTGACCTTGTGCAGCGCGAAGCTGCCGC
>DXIO01000089.1 GCA_019112875.1 Candidatus Aquabacterium excrementipullorum | reverse complement strand
GCACCGACCACGCCAAGTACGTGCTGTATTACGTGTGCGTGGGACTGCTGATCGCCGCCGTGCTGCTGTGCCGCTGGGTGCAGCGCTCCAAGCTGGGCACGCTGCTGCTGGCCATGCGCGACAAGGAAGACCGCGTGCGCTTCTCCGGCTACGACGTGTCCATGTTCAAGGTGTTCGCCTTCTGCCTGGCGGCCATGCTGTCGGCCATCGGCGGCGCCATGTTCACGCTGCAGGTCGGCTTCATGTCGCCCTCGTTCGTGGGCATCGTGCCCTCGATCGAGATGGTGATCTTCGCCGCGGTGGGTGGCCGCATGAGCCTGGTCGGTGCCATCTACGGCGCGCTGATCGTGAACTTCGGCAAAACCTACTTCTCCGAGAGCGCCCCTGACATGTGGCTGTTCCTGATGGCCGCCCTGTTCATCGGCGTGACCATGGCCTTCCCCGATGGGCTGGCCGGCCTGGTCGAGCAGAAGCTCAAGCCCTGGTGGGCCAAGCGCCGCGCGGACCGCGTGATCCAGAAAGAGCGCACCGCCGCCGCCCACGCCGCCTACCCCGAAGCCATCCCGCCCCTCAAGGGCAAGGACAAGGGCGACGGCAACCTGCCCGACGGCATCAGCGGCCAGCAGGCCTGACCCCAGGAGACACGCACCATGAACGCCGCCACCACCACCGCACCCTCGGGCGCCAAGGAATTCGTCCTGTACGTCGAAGACCTCACCGTGTCCTTCGACGGCTTCAAGGCCATCGACAACCTCAACCTCTACGTCGACAAGAACGAGCTGCGCGTGATCATCGGCCCCAACGGCGCCGGCAAGACCACCCTGCTCGACCTGATCTGCGGCAAGACCAAGGCCAGCAAGGGCAGCATCAAGTTCAAGGACACCGAGCTCACCAAGATGGCCGAGCACAAGATCGTGCGCTCCGGCGTGGGCCGCAAGTTCCAGACGCCCTCCATCTACGAGAACCTCAGCGTGTTCCAGAACCTGGAGGTGTCTTTCCCGCAGGGCCGCTCGGTGATGGGCGCCCTGGGCTTCAAGTGCACCGACGAGGTCAAGGCCCGGGTGCAGGCCGTGGCCGAAGAGATCGGCCTGGCTGAGAAGCTCGACAGCGAAGCCGGCCTGCTCAGCCACGGCCAGAAGCAATGGCTTGAGATCGGCATGCTGCTGATGCAGGAGCCCGAGCTCTTGATGCTGGACGAACCCATCGCCGGCATGAGCGCCAAGGAGCGCGAGCTCACCGCCGACCTGCTCAAGCGCATCTGCAAGAACCGCTCGATGATCGTGATCGAGCACGACATGGACTTCGTCGCGCAGATCGCGTCGAAGGTCACCGTCATGCACCAAGGCAAGATCCTCGCCGAGGGCTCCATGGACCAGGTGCAGAGCGACCCCAAGGTCATCGACGTCTACCTGGGTCACTGACCTGCCACACCCACACCGGAGTACCTCAACATGCTGCAAGTCAAAGACCTGTACGTGAGCTATGGCCAGAGCGAAGCGCTGCACGGCATCTCGTTCGAAGCCAACAAGAACGAGACCGTCGCCATCATGGGCCGCAACGGCATGGGCAAGACCACGCTGTTCAAGAGCCTGATGGGCGTGCTGCCCACCAAGGCCGGCGAGATCAACGTGGCTGGCCACAGCGTGTCGAAAGACGAAAGCTACAAGCGCGTCGCCAAGGGCATCGCCTACGTGCCCCAGGGCCGCATGATCTTCCCCACCCTGTCGGTGGAAGAGAACATCCAGACGGGCCTTGAGAACAGCAAGACCCGCAAGATCCCCGAAGAGATCTACGCCCTCTTCCCCGTGCTGTGGGACATGCGCAACCGCAAGGGCGGCAACCTGTCGGGCGGGCAGCAACAGCAGCTGGCCATCGCCCGCGCGCTGGTGACCGACCCCAAGGTGCTGCTGCTGGACGAGCCCACCGAAGGCATCCAGCCTTCGATCATCAAGGACATCGCCAAGGCACTCAACGAGATCCGCAAGCTGCGCGAGATCACCATCGTCGTGTCAGAGCAGGTGCTGTCCTTCGCGATGGACGTGGCCGACCGGCTGTTCGTGATCGAAGGCGGCCGACTCGTTCACGAAACCAAGCGCGCCGACACCGACGTCGCCCACATCAAGCAATACCTCTCTGTCTGATCGGGCACTGATTGCCCACCGAAGCTTTTGTACGAAGGAGCAACCATGCCTGAAACCCTGATCAAAGTTGATCTGCAAGACTCGCCCTACAACAACCCGATGGTGCACAACCGCTGGCACCCGGACATCCCGATGGCCTGCTGGGTGAACCCCGGTGACGACTTCGTGCTGGAAACCTTTGACTGGACCGGCGGCTACATCAAGAACAACGACAGCGCCGACGACGTGCGCGACGTGGACCTGACCACGGTGCACTTCCTGTCGGGCCCCGTGGGCGTGAAGGGTGCTGAGCCCGGCGACCTGCTTGTGGTCGATCTGCTGGACATCGGCGCCAAGCAAGACAGCCTGTGGGGCTTCAACGGCTTTTTCAGCAAGAAGAACGGCGGCGGCTTCCTGACAGAGCACTTCCCGCTGGCCCAGAAATCCATCTGGGATTTCAACGGCATGTTCACCAAGAGCCGCCACATCCCGGGCGTGGAGTTCGCCGGCCTGATCCACCCGGGCCTGATCGGCTGCCTGCCTGATCCGAAGATGCTGGCCACCTGGAACGAGCGCGAAGTGGACTTCATCGCCACCCAGCCCGATCGCGTGCCGCCGCTGGCCAACCCGCCCTTCGCCAAGACCACCCACGCCGGCAAGGCCACCGGCGAATTGAAGGACAAGATCGCCGCCGAAGGCGCCCGCACCGTGCCCCCGCGTGAGCACGGCGGCAACTGCGACATCAAGGATCTGTCGCGCGGCTCCAAGGTGTTCTTCCCCGTGTACGTGGAAGGCGCCGGCCTGAGCGTGGGCGACCTGCACTTCAGCCAGGGCGATGGCGAAATCACCTTCTGCGGCGCCATCGAGATGGCCGGCTGGGTGCACATGCGCGTCACGCTGATCAAGGGTGGCATGGCCAAGTACGGCATCAAGAACCCCATCTTCAAGCCCAGCCCCATCACGCCCAACTACAAGGACTACCTGATCTTCGAAGGCATCTCGGTGGACGAGCAAGGCAAGCAGCACTACCTGGACGTGCACGTGGCCTACCGCCAGGCCTGCCTGAACGCCATCGAATACCTGACCAAGTTCGGCTACAGCAAGGCGCAGGCGTATTCGATCCTGGGCACGGCGCCGGTGCAGGGGCACATCAGCGGGGTGGTGGACATTCCGAACGCGTGCGCCACCTTGTGGCTGCCGACCGAGATCTTTGAGTTCGACATCAACCCGACAGCGGCCGGGCCGATCAAGATGCTCGACGGCAGCATCGACATGCCGATCTCGCAAGACGTCGAATAAGCCAAGGAGCCGCCCATGCCCACCTACGACTATGCGTGCACGGATTGCGGAGGCTTCGAGGCCTTCCGCAGCCTGGCCCAGCGCAACGACCCGGCCGTGTGCCCGGATTGCAGCGCTGAATCACCCCGCGTGTTCGTGAGCGCGCCGCGACTGGCTTGCCTGAGCGGCGATACGCGCATTGCGATGGACCGCAATGAGAAGGCTCGGCATGAGCCGAGGTCATCGAAAGACCAGGGAAGTTACGGGCGGTTGAAACATCCTTCTGGATGCGGGTGTTGCTCTACTGCGTCCAAGGGGATACGGAGTGCCACGGTGACAGCGGCCAATGGGAACAAGGCGTTTCCTTCTAAGAGGCCTTGGATGATCAGTCATTGAAGTGATCTAGCGGTTTCCCATGGAGGGCTCTG
>DXIO01000088.1 GCA_019112875.1 Candidatus Aquabacterium excrementipullorum | reverse complement strand
CCATGTGGGCCTGGCATGCCATCGAAGAGATGGAGCACAAGGCCGTGGCCTACGACGTGATGCAGCAGGTGGCCAAGGTGGGCTACTTCAAGCGCTGCGCCGCCATGACGCACGCCATGTACAAGGTCGTGGTCGACAGCGTGCGCCTCACCAACCGCCTGATGGTGGGCGATGGTTTCAGCCTGGGCAAGCGCGTGTGGCTGATCACCAAGGGCCTGGGCTGGGTCTACGGGCCCGGCGGGCTGTTCTCGCGCAATACCTTCAAGCTGCTCGATTACTACCGCCCGGGCTTCCACCCCTGGCAGCACAAGGTGGTGCACAGCTACCCGGTGTGGGTGCGCACCTATGCCGAGACCAACGACCCGATGGTGGCCGGCGACGCGCTGTTCCAGGCCGCCCGCTGACGAGAATCACAGGAGACCGAGGCCGGGGTACCTTCGGGAGGCCACGGCCAAACAAAAAGGCAACCCGAGGGTTGCCTTTTTTCATGGGCCCGGCGCCCGATGCGCGCCGGTCACGCGGGGCCGATCAGCCTTGACGCTTCTGGCGGGCGATCAGAGCGATGCCGACCAGGCCCAGGCCCATCAGGGCGTAGGTGGAGGGCTCGGGCACGGCCGGGGCCGAGGTCACGGGGATCGACAACGACTTGATGCTCGAAGCGATCGTCGTCTGGTTGGCGGTGCTCAGACCCACGCCCGACAGGTAGGTGGCGAACGAGGACGCCACGCTGAAGTTGGAAGCCGTCAGCACGCTGTTGGCGGTGCTGGAGGTGCCGGCCACGAACAGGCTGCCGGTGTAGGCGATGTCGGACACCAAGCTGCCGGCGCCCGACAGCGAACCGCTCAGGGTCTTGGTGCTCAGGTTGTAGCTGAAGTTCGTGAAGCTCAGGGTTTGAGCGCCCAGGAACGTGAAGCCCAGCGAGAAACCATCGCTGTTGCCGAAGTCGATCAGCGTGGCGGTCGTGTTGGTCGCGTCGATCGGGGCCGTCAGGATGCCCGTGCTCGAGCTGTAGGTGTCGGAACCCACAGACTTGATGGTGTAGGAGCTCAGCACGCTGGTGTCCAGCTGCACGGAAGCGTTCGCGGCCATCGCGCCGCTGGTGGCCATGGCGGCGGCCAGTGCGACAGCAGCCAGGGAGATGTTCTTGATCACTGCGGTGTTCATGTCTGTCCTTTGCCTTTGTTTAGAAAGATCCTCAAGCGATCTTCAGAAGATTCAGTTCAGCGCACCGCGTTAAACCTTGGTGCATGGCATCCAATGTCCCCGATCGCTCCCTCGCCGCCCACAGGGTTTCTCCGACAAAGCATTCATTTGAGGGGGTAGGGATGTCCGTAAATCTGTGCGAAGTGCCACACATCCACGGAACTTCACTCCCACCAGGGGTAGAAAGGCGGCATGTCGGAGGCTTGGCTCTTGAACTGGGCCGGGCGCTTCTCCAGGAAAGCCTGCACGCCCTCCTTGCCGTCGCCGATGCTCGTGTAGAACATGGCCAGCGAATCCACCTGGTGCGCGGCCAGCGGGTGCGGCTGGGCCGAGTTGCGGTACATCATCTGGCGGGTCAGGGCCACGCCCACGGCCGAGCGCTCGCTGGCGATGCGGCGGGCGATCTTCATCGCCTCTTCCAGCAGCTGGTCAGCCGGGTAGACGGCCTTGACCAGGCCGCCGCGCTGCGCCTCGTGGCCGTCGAAGATGTCGGCCATGTAGGTCCACTCCAGCGCCTGCGAGATGCCGACGATGCGCGGCAGGAACCAGCTCGAACACGCCTCGGGCACGATGCCGATGCGGCCGAACACGAAGCCGATGCGGGCCTTTTCGGACGCCAGGCGGATGTCCATCGGCAGCGTCATCGTGGCGCCGATGCCCACGGCCGCGCCGTTGATCGCGCCGATCACGGGCTTCTTGCAGTTGAAGATGGACAGCACCACGCGCCCGCCGGTGTCGCGTACGCCATGGAAGATGGCCGGGTCGTCGAGGCGCTGCTGCATGTCCTCGATCGTGGGCTGCTGGGTCTCGTCCAGGCCGAACACATTGCCCGGCACCGACAGGTCCATGCCGGCGCAGAAGGCCTTGCCCGCCCCGGTGACCACGATGGCGCGCACGGCGTCGTCGTCGCTGGCGCGCGTGAAGGCGTCGACCAGCTCGTTGGCCATCTCCACCGTGAACGCGTTCATCTGCTCGGGGCGGTTCAGGGTCAGCAGCAGCACGCCGTCGTCGCCGACGGTGTAGGCCAGGGTGTTGTACGTCATCAAACAGTCCTTCCAGGGGGTTGCGGGATGGCGCGGCCCAGCGCCCGCGCCTGGTCGGTCACGGCCAGGTAGCGGGTGGGCGGCGCGATGTTCAGTTCTCGGCGAAGCGCGAGCAGATCGCGTTCGAGCAGGGATTCCAGCGGCTGCACCACCAGCCACGAGGCCGCCCTGCCCTGGCGCCAGGCCTGCCACACGGCGCCCAGCACGCCGGGGATGCGCTGGCGGCGGCGCAAGGCCAAGGCGCCGAAGAAGGCGATCACGGCGAAGCTGCGCGTGTGCTGCTGCGGGTAGGAAAACGCCAGCACGCAGACCTCGCCCAGTTCGTCGCGGCCATAACCGGTGAGCACGTGGAAGAGGTCGTGCATGTCGCGCAGGCGGCAGCCGATGTAGTGGCGATCGGAGCCGTCGTCCGGCTGGGTCATGCCGGCACTCTTGGCCACGTCCACCAGGCCTTGCGCCGACAGGTTCTGCTCGGCCAGGAAGTCGTGGTACGTGCGGCCCAGCGTGCCGGATGGCAGCGTGGCCAGCCACTCGGTGCGGCGGAGTGTGGGCAGCAGCGAGCGGCGCTCGGCCAGGCGCTCACGCCCCTGCGCATCGGCCCGGAAGCGCTCGCGCAGCTTCAGGGGCGAGCGCCCGCGCAGGGCTTCCGTCAGCAGGAAGACCTGCCGCGTGTCCTGCGGGTCGTGGCGCAGCGCCAGCAAGGCCTTCAGGGCCTTGAGCGGCTGCACGGGGGTGGGCGGGGCGGTGTCGAGGTTCATGGCCACGGCGGGTGAACTTGGCAGGATACCGCCGGCCCGGCCCGCCAACTGTTTCAAGCGCGACACCCTAGGGTTGCCACCTAGACAGGGCGCCGTTCAGCTTGGTTCAGAAGCACGGCATCGAGGCCACGCAATCGGAAGCGCCGGCCAGGGGGCCTGCTTCTGCCGCGTCGGAACCGGCCTCCGCGGCAACAGCCGTCCCCGCCGCCTCGAACTGATCGCCCGAGAAGCGTCGCGCGCCCATCACGCGTCAGCCGCCGATGTGCGTGGGGCCGTCGTGGCCCCGCTCCTGCGCCAGCCAGATCAGCACGGGCACCGTGCCGGGCAACACCGGCCCCTGCTCGACAGGCAGGGTCTGCCACGCCATGGCCTGGCCTTCGCGCATCTCGAACGTACCCTGCCAGTCGTAGACCTTGCAGAAGTTCAGGCGCACGCGCGCATGGGGGTAGTCCATCACCTCCACCTGCCATGGGTGCGCCTGGCCGATGGTGATGCCCAGCTCTTCCTGCAGCTCGCGGCGCAGCGCGGCCTCGACGGTTTCGCCGGCCTCGAGCTTGCCGCCCGGGAACTCCCAATAGCCCTCGTAGACCTTGCCCGCTGGGCGCGAGGTCATCAGGAAGCGGGTTTCACGGCCCTGCGCATCGCGCTCGACCAGCACGCCCACGGCCACCTCCACCGGCACGCGGTCGGTGGGCGGCATCACGTGGTAGGGCTTGGCTTCGTGCGCCTGATCGCCGCCGCTCATGCCTGGGCCCCCTGGCGGCCGACCAGGTCACGCGCGAACTGGTACGCCACGCGGCCCGAACGCGAGCCGCGCTCCAGCGCCCACACCAGGGCCTCGGGGCGGGCGGCCTCGATGGCTTCGGCGCTCAAGCCGAAATGGCTCAGCCACTGGCCCACGATGGCAAGGTACTCGGCCTGGCTGAAGGGGTAGAAGCTGATCCACAGGCCGAAGCGTTCCGAGAGGGAAATCTTCTCCTCGACGACCTCGCCCGGGTGCAGTTCGCCGTCGTCCGTGTGCTTGTAGGTCTTGTTGTCGCTGTGGTACTCGGGCAGCAGGTGGCGGCGGTTGGAGGTGCTGATGATCAGCACGTTGTCGCCCGCGGCCGAGACGGTGCCATCAAGAATGGACTTGAGCGCCTTGTAGCCGGGCTCGCCGTCTTCGAAGCTGAGGTCGTCGCAGAACACGATGAAACGCTCGGGCCGCGCGGCCACGCGCTCGATCAAGTCGGGCAGGTCGACCATGTCGGCCTTGTCCACCTCGATCAGGCGCAGGCCCTCGGCGGCATGTGCGTCCAGCCCCGCCTTCACCAACGACGACTTGCCCGTGCCGCGCGCACCCGTCAGCAGCACGTGGTTGGCGGGGCGGCCGGCGACGAACTGCGCCAGGTTGCGCGAGAAGCGCTCCTTCTGCGTGTCGACCTCCTTGAGATCGCTGTAGCCGATGCGCGAGACATGGCGGATCGGGTCGAGCACCGCACCACCCCAGCCGCTGCCGCGCTTGCGGTAGCGCCAGGCGATGGAGGCAGCCCAGTCGGGCTCCTGCAAGGCATGCGGCAGCAGCCCTTCGAGGCGCGAGATCAATTGCTCGGCTCGGCCGAGGAGGTTGGTGAGGTCGGCGGAAGACATGGCGACAGACTCTTCAAAGGCAAGGACGCGAAGGGAGGGTCAGGACAGCAACAGCCGCATCTCCGCGTCGAAGTGTTCAGTGGGCAGGCGCTTGAAGCCCGTGCGCGTGAAGCGCTGCAGGCGGCCCAGGATCAGCGCCAGCGCGGTGGAGGCGCCCGCCTGGGCATCGACCGTGGGTGTGGTCGAGCCGCGCGCGTCGGCCAGGGCGCGAAAGCTCTGGCGCAGCAGGGATTCAAGGCGGTCAAGGCATTGGTTCACGCGCGTGCCCAGGCGTTCGTGTTCGAAGGCCAGGGCCTCGCCGGCGATCACCCGGCTCATGCCCGGGTTCTTCTCGCCGAACTGCAGCACCAGCGCCAGCACGCGCGCGATCTGGCGGGCCGGGTCGGGCTCGCGCTCCAGGATCTGGTTGGCCAGCGTGAACAGGCTCTGCTCGATGAACTCGATCAGCGCCTCGAACATCTGGGCCTTGCTGGCGAAGTGGCGGTACAGGGCCGCCTCGCTCACTTCCAGCCGCGCGGCCAGGGCCGCGGTGGTGATGCGCTCGGCGCCGGGCTGCTCCAGCATCGCGGCCAGGGCCTGCAGGATCTGCACGCGCCGCTCGCCCGGCTTGGCGCGCTTGCGAGGCGTGGCAGCCGCTGCCGCTGTGCCGCCGCCATCGACATCAGTGTCGGCGTCAGCATCATCAGCGGGCACGGCGGAATCGTTCATGGCAGCGGTTGGGGGATGGACCAGGCGTGCAGCGCCTTGAGGCTTCTGATTCTGGCACACACCCAGGCGGGCCTGCGGTGCAGCCGGCCCTCCACCTGGATGCCATGCGCGCGGGCTGGCACACGGGCCTTGGCGCGGGCGCCCAGGTAGTGCTGCATCCACACCGTGCGCAGGCCCAGCGCATGGGCCGTCTTGAGGTTGGCCAGGGTGTCTTCGACCAGCACGCAGCGGTGCGCCGGCAGCTTGAATCGGGCCAGCACCAGGCGCAGCGAGCGGGCATCGGGCTTGGGCCGCAACTGGCCGAACACCCGCATCTGCTCGATCGCGATCACGCCCTCGAAGCAACTGGCCAGATCGAGCGCCGTGAGCACGCGCTTGGCGTACTCGGCCGGCGCGTTGGTCAGCACGAACTTGCGCCCGGGCAGGCGGTTGAGCGCGGCCCGATCGGCCGGCGGGATGTGCAGGTGGGCCTCCATGCCGGGCAGCTCGTGCGTCTGCGCCAGGAAATGCGCGGCGCGGATGCCGTGATGCTTCTCAAGGCCCAGCAAGGTGGCGCCGTAGCGCCGCCAGTACTGCACCCGCAGCTGCTCGGCCTCGGGCCGGGTCACCGCCAGGTGCTGCACGATGTAGTCGGTCATCGACACATTGATCCGGCCGAACACGGCGCTGGACGCGTCGTGCAGGGTGTTGTCCAGGTCGAACAACCAGATGAGAGAACGCGCGCTCATGCGTAGAGCAACGGCTGGCCGCCGGGCCGCCCCAAGGCCTTCGCCTCCCCCTCGGGGGGCGGCGAAGGCGCGAAGCGACAAGCTGGGGGGCTCAATGAGACCGGATCATGGTGCCGTAGGCCTGCTCGGTCAGGATCTCGAGCAGCATGGCGTGGGGCACGCGGCCATCGACGATGTGCACCGCGTTGACACCGCTCTTGGCGGCATCCAGCGCACCGGCGATCTTGGGCAGCATGCCGCCGCTGATGGTGCCGTCGGCGATGAGCTCGTCGATGCGGCGGGCCGTCAGGTCGGTCAGCAGGTTGCCTTCCTTGTCGAGCACGCCCTTGATGTTGGTCAGCAGCATGAGCTTCTCGGCCTTGAGCACTTCGGCCAGCTTGGAGGCGACCAGATCGGCGTTGATGTTGTAGCTCTCGTTTTCGGTGCCGAAGCCGATGGGGCTGATCACGGGAATGAACTGATCGTCCTGCAGGGCCTTGACCACGCTGGGGTCGATGGCCTCGATCTCGCCGACCTGACCGATGTCGTGCAGCTTGCCCGGATCGTCCTTGTCGGCCAGCTTGAGCTTGCGCGCGCGGATCAGGCCGCCATCACGGCCCGTCAGGCCCACGGCCTTGCCGCCGGCCACGTTGATCAGGCCCACGATGTCCTGCTGCACCTCGCCTGCGAGCACCCACTCGACCACGTCCATCGTCTCCTTGTCGGTGACGCGCATGCCCTGGATGAACTCGCCCTTCTTGCCGATCTTGCCCAACGCGGCATCGATCTGCGGGCCGCCGCCATGCACCACCACCGGGTTGAGCCCGACCAGCTTGAGCAGCACCACGTCTTCCGCGAAATCGGCCTGCAGCTCCGGGTCGGTCATGGCATTGCCGCCGTACTTGATGACGATGGTCTTGCCGTGGAACTTGCGGATGTAGGGCAGGGCCTGGGCCAGGATCTCGGCCTTGTCGCGCGGTGCGATGCTGGTCAGGGAATCGGACTGGGCGGCGGGAGGTTCGGCGGTCATGGCGGGGCGTCCAAAAATGATGGGGTTCTGATGGAAACCCCTTATTTTAGAAGATACCGCACCGGCGGCACGTCCGCACAGGCAGGGGCACCGGCCATTCGGCGGATGTCAACCCCACGAGGGGCCAGCACGTCTATAGGATGTGGGAACCGACGAAGACCATGCCGGTCTGACACGAACCCTCGCAACAGCTGAATGGAGCACATTGTGAAAACACGCAGGTTTGCTGACCTTGCCCGTCCCCTGGCAGCCCTGGCGCTGGGACTGAGCCTGGCCGCCGCCCACGCCCAATCCGTGGACGGAGAGGTCAAGAAGGTCGATGCGGACGCCGGCAAGGTCACGCTCAAGCACGGCGAGATCAAAAACCTGGACATGCCCGCCATGCAGATGGCGTATCGGGTGACGAACCCGAACTGGCTCAAGACGCTTCAGGTGGGCGACAAGGTCAAGTTCACCGCCGACAAGGTGGATGGCCAGTTCACCATCACCACCCTGGAAGTGAAAAAGTGACCGAGGGCCTTGGAAAACAAGGCCTGGAAATAAAAAGGGCTCTGGAATTTCCAGAGCCCTTTCAAATTGAATTAGCCCCCCCTGGACTGATTCAAAACGGCCGCGAGGCCATTCGATTTCAATTCGTTCGTGTGAAGCTTTGTTTCGCCTCGGAATGCAGTTTAGGGGGCAAGACTTCAATTGCGCTCAAACCAGTCGTACGAAATGGTTACAAGATGCAATCCCATGTTCATGTGATGCACTAAGCATGAATTGCCACCCCTGGAAACATTCCCAGCAAAGCGGCCGTCATGACCAAATACCGCGCGAATTTGCCGATGGCCATGTAGACAAGGCAGGGTCGCAGTGGCATGCCCAGCCAGCCGGCCACGCCACACAGCGGATCACCGACCAGGGGCAGCCAGGACAGCAGGCAGGCCTTGGGACCGAAACGCTCCAGCCAGGCCAGCGCACGGGTTTCAACATGGTGGTGCGCAAGTCGATCGGCGGCCTGGTGGGCCTTCTTGCCCATCCACCACGTGACCGCACCGCCCAGGGTATTGCCCAGGGTGGCCACCAGGATCGCGGGCCAGAACAACTCCGGCTGCAGTTTGACCAGCGCAAACACCGCGGGTTCGGAGCCCAGTGGCAACAAGGTGGCGGACACAAAGGACACCACGAACACGGCGGGCAGGCCCACCTTGGGCAAGGCGGCCATCACCATCACACTTTCCAACCAGGCAGGCATCATGAAAGGGTTGTCTCCTCAACGCCGTTGTTCTTCGATCCTCACAACAATATAGGTTGACCGGCCATGGTCAAGACAACACTGCTCAAACTGTTTAACAACACCCGGGAATTGCGCCTGGGGCCAGGACTGATCACCGGCGCGGCGGACGACGACCCGAGCGGCATCGCCACCTACTCGCAGGCCGGCGCGCAGTTCGGCCTGGGCATGCTGTGGTCGCTGGTGCTGACCTTCCCGCTGATGGCCGCGATCCAGATGGTGAGTGCGCGCATCGGCCACATCACCGGGCGGGGCCTGGCGGCCAACATCCGCCTGGGCTTTCCGCGCTGGGTGACGCTGCTGATCGTGGGCATGCTGCTGGTGGCCAACACGCTGAACGTGGCGGCCGACATCGCGGCCATGGCCGAGGCGCTGCGCCTGCTGGTGGGCGGCTCGGCGCACGTGTATGCCGTCACCTTCGGGCTGCTGTGCCTGGTGCTGCAGGTGTTCCTGCCCTACGAGACCTACGTGCGCTGGCTGAAGTGGCTCACGCTGGCCTTGCTGTCCTACGTGGCGCTGGCCTTCACGGTGCACGTGGACTGGCTGGCCGTGGCGCGCAACATGGTCTGGCCCACGCTGCCGGGCGGACACGAGACGCTGCTGATGGTGGTGGCCCTCTTCGGCACGACCATCAGCCCCTACCTGTTCTTCTGGCAAGCCGCACAGGAGATGGAGGATTCGGCCTCGGGCAAGGCGCACCTGCTCACCCCGCAGGAGGTGAGCGGCCACTTGCGCCGCATCCGCCTGGACACGCTGGTGGGCATGGGCATGTCCAACCTGATCGCCTTCTTCATCATGCTGAGCACGGCGGCCACCTTGCACGCGGCGGGCATCACCAACATCGAATCGTCGGCGCAGGCGGCCGAGGCGCTGCGGCCGTTGGCGGGCGATTTCGCCTTCCTGCTGTTCAGCCTGGGCATCATCGGCACGGGGCTGCTGGCGGTACCGGTGCTGGCGGGCTCGGCGGCCTATGCGGTGTCCGAGGCGGCGGGGCTAGGCGGCAGCCTGAGCTCCCGCCTCGATCAGGGCGACGGCAAGGCCTTCTACGGCATCGTGGCCGTCGCCACCCTGGGCGGCGTGGCCTTGTGCTTCACGCCGACCGACCCGGTGAAGGAGCTGTTCTGGTCGGCCGTGCTCAACGGGGTGATCGCCGTGCCCATCATGGCGGTGATGATGCTGCTGGCTGGGCGCAAAGCGGTGATGGGCGAGCATGTGGTGGGCCCCCGCCTGCGCTGGCTGGGCTGGCTGGCCACGGCGGTGATGGCGCTGGTCGTGGTCGCCATGCTGGCCACGACTTGACCCAACGCGCCATGGACTGACGCACTGCGGACAGTTCACCCCGGAGCGGACAAATGCCACCACATCTTGTCCGGATTTTCGGTGTCAAGCCCATGAATGGAGCCTCCTGCCGGACGGCACGCGGGCTACAATCTGCCTCCCTTTTAAGCAGCCCCGATCCGCTCACCCGGTCGGGGCTTTGGCGTCTTTCACCCCATGTTCATCGGCCGCATCGCGTTGCCCAACCGCCTGTTCGTCGCGCCCATGGCCGGCGTGACCGACCGGCCGTTCCGCCAGCTGTGCAAGCGGCTGGGCGCGGGCTATGCCGTGAGCGAGATGGTGACCTCGCGCAAGGACCTTTGGCACAGCCTGAAGACCTCGCGCCGCGCCAACCACGAGGGTGAAACCGCGCCGATCTCCGTGCAGATCGCCGGCACCGACGCGGCCATGATGGCCGAGGCCGCCGTCTACAACATCGACCGCGGCGCCCAGATCATCGACATCAACATGGGCTGTCCGGCCAAGAAGGTGTGCAACAAGTGGGCGGGCTCGGCGCTGATGCAGGACGAACCCCTCGCGCTGCAGATCGTGCAGGCCGTGGTCGATGCCTGCGCCCCGCACAACGTGCCCGTGACCCTGAAGATGCGCACCGGCTGGCGCGCCGAGCACAAGAACGCCGAGCGCATCGCGCGTGCCGCCGAGCAGGCCGGCATCGCGATGCTGACCGTGCATGGCCGCACGCGCGAGCAGGGCTACAAGGGCCATGCCGAGTACGACACCATCGCCGCCGTGAAGGCCGCCGTGAAGATCCCGGTGGTGGCCAATGGCGACATCAACAGCCCGGAAAAGGCGCGCGACGTGCTGGCCTTCACCGGCGCGGATGCCGTCATGGTGGGCCGCGCCGCGCAAGGCCGCCCCTGGATCTTCGGCGACATCGCGCACTTCCTCGCGACGGGCGAGCACCGCGCCGCGCCGCTGACACTGCAGGTCAAGCAGTGGCTGCTCGAACACCTTGAAGACCACTACGGTCTGTATGGCGAATTCGCCGGCGTGCGCACTGCGCGCAAGCACATTGGCTGGGCTGTGCGCGCCCTGCCAGGCGGGGAGGATTTCCGCGCACAGATGAACCTGCTGGACACCTGCGCTGACCAAGTGCGGGCTGTCGGCGATTTTTTCGACCAGCTGGCGTCCGAGCACGACCGCCTGCCCGCGCCGCCAGACAACAGCACCGGCCTGGTTGATGAAGAAGCGCAGACCGCCCACGCGGCGAGCTGCCACGAGCACTGATCCCACATGAGCAAGAAGAACATCCAAGACTGCATCAAGGACAACCTGGAGGGCTACTTCCAGGACTTGCGCGGCGCCGAGCCGCACGCCATCTACGACATGGTGCTGGCCGCCGTCGAGCGCCCCATGCTGGAGGTGGTGATGCAACAGGCCGAGGGCAACCAGTCCAAGGCCGCCGACTGGCTCGGCATCAACCGCAATACCCTGCGGCGCAAGCTGCTGGACCACAAGCTCATCAAGTAATCCCCCGATTTTTCATCTCGCCAAGGAAGCCCTTCCATGTCCCTGACCGCCCTGCTGTCCGTCTCCGACAAGACCGGCATCGTCGAATTCGCCCAGGCCCTGAACGCGCAAGGCGTGCGCCTGCTCTCCACCGGCGGCACCGCCAAGCTGCTGGCCGACAAGGGCCTGCCCGTCACTGAAGTGGCCGAGGTCACCGGCTTCCCCGAGATGCTCGATGGCCGCGTGAAGACGCTGCACCCGCGCGTGCACGGCGGCATCCTGGCCCGCCGCGACCTGCCCGAGCACATGGCCGCGCTGAAGGAACACGGCATCGACACGATCGACCTGCTGGTGGTGAACCTCTATCCCTTCGCGCAGGCCACGGCCAAGGCCGACTGCACGCTGGAGAACGCCATCGAGAACATCGACATCGGCGGCCCCACCATGCTGCGCGCCGCCGCCAAGAACTGGCAGGACGTGGCCGTGATCATCGACCCGAGCGACTACGAACAGGTGCTGAGCGAGCTCAAGGCCGGCCAGATCACCCGCACGACCAAGTTCGGCCTGGCCAAGAAGGTGTTCGCGCACACCGCCGCCTACGACGGCATGATCACCAACTACCTGACGGCACTCGAAGCCGGCAGCGAGCTCAAGACCGAGGCCGTGCCCGCCAAGGCCGAATACCCGGCCGTGTTCAACCTGCAGCTGCACAAGGTGCAGGGCATGCGTTATGGCGAGAACCCGCACCAGAGCGCCGCGTTCTACCGCGAGGCCTCGCCCGTGGTCAGCACATTGGCCAACTGGTCGCAGATCCAGGGCAAGGAGCTGTCCTTCAACAACATCGCCGATGCCGATGCCGCCTGGGAATGCGTGAAGGCCTTCGAGGTGCCCGCCTGCGTGATCATCAAGCACGCCAACCCTTGCGGCGTGGCGATCGGCGCCGGCCCGCTGGAGGCCTACACCAAGGCCCTCAAGACCGACCCCACCTCGGCCTTCGGCGGCATCATGGCCTTCAACCGCACCGTCGATGCCGACGTGATCGAGGCCATCAGCGCCAACAAGCAGTTCGTGGAAGTGGTGATCGCGCCCAAGTTCACGGATGCGGCCCGTGCGGCCTACGCCGCCAAGCAGAACGTGCGCCTGCTGGAAGTGCCGCTGGACGACACCTCGCGCAAGCTGAGCAATGCGCTGGACTTCAAGCGCGTGGGCGGCGGCATGCTGCTGCAGTCGGCCGACAACATCGACCTGGTGGGTGACATCAAGGTGGTGTCCAAGGTGCAGCCCACCGCGCAACAACTCAAGGACCTGCTGTTCGCCTGGACGGTGGCCCGCTTCGTCAAGAGCAACGCCATCGTGTTCTGCAAGGACGGCATGACCATGGGCGTGGGCGCCGGCCAGATGAGCCGCCTGGATTCGGCCCGCATCGCCTCGATCAAGGCCGGCCACGCCGACCTGAGCCTGCAGGGCACCGCCGTGGCGTCGGACGCCTTCTTCCCGTTCCGCGACGGCCTGGACGTGGTGGTCGATGCCGGCGCGACCAGCGTGATCCACCCGGGCGGCAGCTTGCGTGACGACGAGGTGATCGCCGCCGCCGACGAACGCGGCATCGCGATGGTGTTCACGGGCACGCGCCACTTCCGTCACTGATCGCCATGGCGCAGCCTGACACCAGGCTGCCAACAACAAAGGCCGCACCCCTATGGGATGCGGCCTTTTTCATTGGCGCCGACGGCGCGCTCGCGACGCACCGTCGGCATCCTCCCTTGCAGGGGTGGGCTCTACAGACCAAGCCAGGCGGCGGCCGCCCGACGTATCTGCTCGCCCGAAAAAAATCACCGGGCCTGGCGGCGCAGCGCGCGGGCGGCAATCACGCCCAGGCCTACCAGCGCCAGCACGGCGCTTTCAGGCTCGGGCACGGCGGGCGTGGCGGTGAAGCCGGACACCGTGGTGGTCGATGCGCCGAAGATGCTGTCGGTGGACTTGGCCACGAAGCTCAGCACATCACCGCTGTGCAGCACCAGCGAGCCCACGTGGCCCGACTGGTTGTCCCAGCTGTCGTTCTGGCTGAGCTGCGTGAACACGCCGTTGATGCTGTAGCCGAAGGGATCGCCCGTCGAGCCGTTCTCGTCGGCGCTGCTGTAGGCCCAGTCGAAGGACACGGTGACGTTGCTCTGCAGCGTGATGCTGTAGAGCACGTCCGACGCGACCAGGTCGGTGAAGGGCTCGTAATTCGACGAGCTCAGCGTCAGCGTGCTGCCATCGGTGGCGATGGCGGCGGTGCCGTTGCCACCATTGGTCACGGCGGTGGCCCACTGGCCGGCGGCATAGTCACCGGTGAAGGCGGCCTGGGCACTGCCCATCATGCCGAGCAAGGCGGCAGCGCTCAAAGCGAAGGTACGGAAGTTCATGGTGTTCTACTGCTCGATCAGTTGGCGATGGTCTGGTTCACGAATTCCGAGCCGCCCAGGTCGGCGTCGGTGAAGGTGAACACGAACCACTGGTTCGGATTGGTTTTGCCCTTGGGGCTGGTGGGCAGGAAGTCGTTGTCGTTGGCCACGAACAGGGTGTGCTTGGTCACGCCATTCACCACGATGTCGGCGCCGAAGGCGATGCCTTCGAGCTTGGCCGGGATGTTCGCGTCGGTCACGCCGGCGGCGTTGAGCTTGGCGCGGATGTCCAGGAACAGGCTTTTGGTCGGGGCCTTGGCCAGCAGGGCCGCTTCACCGCTGAGGTTGCTCACGTCCTGCGCACCGGCCAGATCGACCTTGTACAGGCGCTTGACGGTGGCGCTGGAGTCGTCGCCCAGGCCCTTGCCGTCGCGCTCGAGCACCAGGAACTCGTGGCTGTTGAGGGCCAGGATCTCGCTGCTGTTGTAGGCCTTGGCCGTGTCGCTGATGTAGTTGTCGTAGGCGTACTGCTTGACTGCGCCGCTGGCCACGTCGATGGCGATGATGCGGTTGGCACGGCCACCGTCGCCACCGTCCTGCGCCAGGGGGCTCTGCATGAAGCCGAACAGCGTCTTGCCATCGGGCGTGATGGCCAGGCCTTCCATGCCCTTGTTGGTCACACGGCCGCTGCTGGTGTTGTTGCTGATCTCGGAAGCACCTTGCGCGTACTGCTGCGCGATGGCCAGGTTGGCGGGCAGCGTGAAGACGCGGCCACGCGCACCGGTGGCGCGGTCGAACTGGTAGACGTAGGGGCCGTACTCGTCGGACACGAACACCGTCTTGCCGGTGCGCGACACGCGGATGGCCTCCGGATCCAGACGGCCATTGAAGGGGTAGGCCGAGTTCTGGCCGCCGTCGAAGTTGTCCGAACGGCCCGAGAAGTAATAGCGGCCGGCGCCGTTCTGCGCAGGCACAGCGGCGCCATAGACCAGCGGCTGCGTGCTGTACAGCAGTGTGGTGCCGGTCACGGTGGCCGTGAGCGTATAGGGCAGCGTGCCGCCGGTGGCAGGCGTCAGCACCAGCGACAGGGTGTGGAAGCGCGGAATGTAGGTGGTGGTGTCGTCCAGCGCCGAGTTCCATGGATTGGCGTTGGGCCCGCGGTCCGGCAGTGCCAGGAAGGTGTTGCCACCGGCCCAGGCCAGGCCGGAACCCAGCCCCCCCAGCAGGTTGGCGGCCACGCCACTCTCCAGATTGCCGGTCAGGCCGGACAGGTCGGAAGCGGTACCGGGCAACTGGCCGATGGCGATCAGATCGACGGCATGGGCTTGCGAGCCGAAGACGCCGGCGCACAGCAGGGCCAGCAGAGAACGCGAAATGTTGTTCATGAAGAGTAGAGGGTTGATTCGGACAACGTCCGGCACCTTAGAGACCTGGCATGACACGTCCGTGACACACCCGGCCCGCCCCGTGAAGCTGAACAGGGCTTGCGCACCCCCGCTGCGGGTATGCTTGCCCCCGACATGAGAATCCTCGGCATCGACCCCGGCTTGCAGACCACCGGCTTCGGCGTGATCGACACGGACGGCCCCCGCCTGCATTACGTGGCCAGCGGCACCATCAAGACCAAGGAGGCCGCCCTGGGCGACCTGCCCGGGCGCCTCAAGCTGATCTTCGACGGCGTGCGCGAGGTGGTGGGCACTTACGCGCCCGAGCAGGCCTCCGTGGAGATCGTGTTCGTCAACGTGAACCCCCAATCGACACTGCTGCTGGGCCAGGCCCGCGGTGCGGCCATTGCCGGGCTGCTGAGCACACCCACCTGCCCTCAGGTGTCCGAATACACCGCGCTTCAAATGAAAAAAGCCGTGGTCGGCCACGGTCACGCGGCCAAAGCCCAGATCCGGCACATGGTGATGCGCCTGCTCGATCTGCCCCGCGAACCCCACAACGATGCGGCCGATGCCCTGGGGCTGGCCATCTGCCACGCCCACGCCGGACACGCCATGGCCCAGATGGCCAAGGCCACCTCGCTGACCCGCCGCACGCACGCCCAGATCAAGGGCGGTCGCGTCTACTGAAAAACAAAGGGGCTTCCCCCCTCAAAAACACGTCTTGCCCCCCCTAAGTCTGGGGATGACGTCAGATACCACTGACAGACACACTTCAGGGCAATCCACTAGTCTGAGTCACCTTCATGAATGTCATGGGGGACCACGAGGAGGAGTAAACACATGAAGCATTTCAAGACCTTGCTGGCGGCAGCCGCCCTGGCAACCACCATGGGCGCCCAGGCCGCCACCGGTTCGATCCTGGTGTCCGAGCCTGGCGAAGATGGATTCAACATCCAGACGGGCATCCTCAACGGTTCGAGCTACTCGATCCTGTCGATCACCTTCGATTTCTCCAGCAATCTGGCTGAAGACGGCGGTACGCTGATCATCGACGGCAGCCCCTTGAGCGTGTCCACCCCGGCAGGCACCACCGCCTCGTTCTTCGGTGCGGGTACGTCGGTGTTCGGCTTCAACTTCAGCGGTTTCGACTCGTTCAAGACCGTGACATTCAAGTGGGATCCGGACTCCACGTTCAGCACCTCCTACGGTGCCACGGGCCTGGACTTCATCAACGCCACCGTCACGGCCGTGACCACGGGCGGCACCTTCTCGGGCAAGTTCGAGCAAGTGCTCGGCACGCCGGACGTGGTCGCCTCGCTGTCGCCGGTGCCGGAACCCAGCACCTGGGCGATGTTCGCCTGTGGCCTGGGTGTGGCCGGTGTCGTGGCCGCGCGCCGTCGCACCACGCAGGCCTGAGTTTCATCCTCCTCAGGCCAGGTGCGGGCCTGCCCGCCCTGGAAAGCAAAACGCCTGACGCTCAGCGTCGGGCGTTTTTCATTGAACGCATTACTGCCCGTCCTTGACCAGGCGGCCGAATGCCGGCTGCAAGGGGCGGGCATTCATCGGGTAGAGCCGGCTGAACACCGCGATCTGGTCGCGTGACAGGGTGGCGGGCTGCTTCATCACCATCCACAGCACGCCTTCGGTACAGGGCGGCGCCGTGAGCGAGCCCATGTAGGTCAGGTACTGCTTCTGCTCGGGTAGCATCTGCGCCATGTCGATGGCCACCGCCGAAGCCTGGTCGGTGTGCTTTTCCAGCGGCAGGCTGTTCCATACCAGCTGCACCATGGGGTGGTCCTTGCCCTGGTCCATCAGCACGGCCACGACGGCGGTGCGCCCCTCGCTGTCACGGTGCACCAGGTGAGCCGACATCTCGAACTGCCGGCCGTTGATGCGCTCTTCGCTGGGACGGTGGAACTCGATGCGCTGCAGCTCGTAGCGGCGGCCGTTGACGGTGATGCTGTTGCCCGCCTCCACGTTGACCTGTACCGTGCGGCCCGTGTCGAGCACCCGGAAGCCCGAGGCGTGGTAATCGAACTGGATCGGGTCCAGCGTCACCTTGATGCCGTCGCGGATGTCGATCGGGCTTTGACGCTTGCCGCTGCCGCATTGCGCGAACTCGGGCTTGAGCTTGCCCCACTGGTCTGGGCCAGTGGGGCCCGCCGCGTAGGCCCAGGGCTGCTCGTTGGCCTCCAGGACCATGGGCTGGCCGTTACGGTGAGCCCCGGCCAGGGCCGTGGCCTGGGCGCTGTTGCTGTCGGCCGCCGCGGCGGCTGCGGGCTTCTTCTTGACCGGTGCCTTGCGGGCGGCGGCCGGCGCATTGTTGTTGAGCTTGACCACGGGCGCCGCCTCCTGCTTGGCGCGTACTTCGGCGATCTTCTGATCGATCAGATCACGCAGTTCGGTCATGGACACGCCGGAGGCTGCCTCGGCGGGGGCGTCGGCCGGGCGCGTGCGGGCCGGCGAGCTCGGGGCCAGGCTGCTGCGGGTGTTGCCGTGCGGCGGAGCAGCGGATTTGTCGGCCTTCTCGGCTTTGTCAGCCTTCTCGACGATCTCCTTGGCCGGTGCAGACGCCGCGCCATGCTCGGCGGCCTGGGCAGCCAGGGACAGCGCCCCGGCGATCAGCAGGGGCCAGACGCGGCAGGCGAGACGGGCGGGAGTAGTAGTCATCGTTCGGCTCTCGAAAGGGGCTGGCCGACGGTTTTTCGACCGCTGGCGCCGCCAACTTGAGCACGACGTGAAAAAAGTGAAAAGTGTGAAGTCAGCCGATAGGCCGGATTCTGTGCGGCGCCGCGTCTCGCGACACTGCGCCGTGACCGCCATTCCTCTGGGCCGCCTGTCGCCAGAACGGCTCGATGCCACCTACCCGCACACGGCCCCCGGGCCAGGGGTAGAACGACATGGCAAGCCATGCCGATCAATGTGTGCCTATTTGGTGTTGCTGCGCGTAGAGATTGCCCGTTTCACCCTCTGTGCCCCCGGCCTTTCTTTCGAAAGGCCTTTGGCGCGGCTTTCGCCCCGCCCAAGGCCACAGAGACTCGTCTCTGTTGCTCTGATCCTCACCTCGCGGTGGAGAGGTGTTACCTCCTACGCTGCCCTGTGCAGTCCGGACCTTCCTCCAGTGCCGCCTTTCAGCGATTGCACCAGCGGCGGTCTGGCCGACTTCACCCTCGCATTATCGCTGCTCCGCGCGCGCGGGGCGTTGCAGCACGATCCACGAGACCAGACCGATCGACATCAGCAGCAGCGAGGCCAGGGCCAGCAGGCGGGTGTCATGCATCACCAGCGGCGAGATGAGGCCGGCCACCAGGCCGTTGGCCGCGCTGCCCACGAAGGTCTGCAGCGAGGCCGCCATGCCGCGCCGGTGCGGGACAAGATCGAGCACCATCAGCGTGACGATGGGCGTGACCAGGGCCCAGCCGAAGGCGAACAGGCCGATGGGCGGCAAGGCCCACCAGGCCTCGGCCTTGAACAGCAGGTTGGCCGCCAGGTTGAGCACCGAGGTGATCACCATCACCGCGAAGCCCAGGCGGATCTGGCGCGCCGGCTGCAGGCGCCCGGCCAGGCGACCGCTCAGGAAGGCGCCGCCCATGATGCCACTGATGGTGCACAGGAAGAACCAGAAGAACTGGGTGGGCTCCAGGTGCAGTTGCTCACCCAGGAAGGCCGGTGCCGACAGCACGTACAGGAACATGCCGTTGAAGGGCACGCCGCTGGCCAGCGCCAGCAGCATGAAGCGCGGGTCCAGGCCCAGCTCCAGGTAGCCCTTGAGCAGGTGCTTCGGGGCGAACGACTGGCGGTGCTCTTCGTGCAGGGTCTCAGGCAGCAGCCACCAGTTGGCCAGCCACAGTACCACCCCCACGCCGGTGAGGAACCAGAACACCGCTTCCCAGCCCGCGTGCACGAACAGGAAGCCGCCCACGATGGGCGCGATGGCCGGCGCCACGCCGAAGAACAGCGTCACCTGGGCCATCACGCGCTGGGCCGCATCGGGCGGGAACATGTCGCGGATCACGGCGCGCGACACCACGATGCCCGCGCCGGTGGACAGGCCCTGCAGCGCCCGGAAGAAGATCAACTGCCCGATGGACGTGGCCATGGCGCAGCCGGCCGAGGCCAGGGTGAACATGGCGATGCCCACCAGCACCACGGGACGCCGCCCGAAGCTGTCGGACAGCGAGCCGTGGAACAGGCTCATGAAGGCGAAGGCGAACAGGTAGGCCGACAGCGTCTGCTGGATCTCCAGCGGCGTGGCGTTGAGTGACCGCGCGATGCCCGCGAAGGCCGGCAGATAGGTGTCGATGGCGAAAGGCCCCAGCATGCCGAGTGCCGCGAGCAGCACGGACAGCGTCCAGGGGGGAGCCCGCCACAGGCTCCGGGCATCAGGGTTCATGGGGATCCTCAGCGGAACCCGACAGCGTAGCGGAAATGGCGGCGTGGCGTGCCTGGGCTGGGTCAATCACCCAGGTGCTGAATCAGTCAGTGCCCGCGCCAAAGCTTGGCTAATCGGTCACAGGCCGGCCGCCGAGAGGCTTTGCAGGAAGGCCTCGGGTTGCTGGACACCGATCACACGCTTGGCCGTCTGTTCCTGGCCTTTCGCATCGAAGAACACGATGCCTGGCGGCCCGAACAGGCCGAAGCGCTCCAGCAGCGCGCGGTCGTCCGGCGTGTTGGCGGTGACGTCGGCCTGCAGCAGCACGGCGCCCGACAACTTGGCGCGCACCGCCGGGTCGGTGAAGGTGAGGCGCTCCATCTCGATGCAGGACACGCACCAGTCGGCGTAGAAATCCAGCATCACGGGGCGGCCCTGGTTGGCGGCTTGCGTGACGGCCTGCTCCAGCTCGGCCACGCTGCGCACGCGCTGGAAAGGCAAGGTGCTCTGGTGGCTGGACGCCACCGGCTGGCCCGTGACAGCGGCCACCAGCGCGGGCCAGGCCGGACGCGCCACCCAGGCGGCCATGGCCAGCATCAGCACGCCGAAGACCACCTTGACCAGGTTCATCCAGCGGCCAGCGCGCGGCAGCAGGCGGCCACCGGCCACACCCACCACCAGCAGCGGCACGCTCATGCCCCAGGCCATGGCGTACAGGGCCGAGCCGCCCAGCCACACGTCACGCGTCTGGCTGATGTAGAGCAGCGCCCCGGCCAGCGGTGCGGACACGCAGGGGCTGACGATCAGCGCCGACACCGCGCCCATCACGAAGACACTGACGAAGCGCCCGCCCGGCAGGCCATGGCTGCGCTGGCCCAGCCAGCTCTGCACCGCGTTGGGCAGGCGCAACTCGTACAGGCCGAACATGGACAGCGCCAGCACCACCATCAGCGCGGCGAAGCCCAGCACCACGTAGGGATGCTGCAGGTAGGCGGCCAGGCCCTGGCCCAGCAAGCCCGCGGCCACGCCCAGCAACGTGTAGACCAGGGCCATGCCTTGCGAATAGCTCAGCGCGAGCCAGAAGCCTTTGGGTTTGCCAGGCTGGTCAGCCTTGCCCGACTGCTGCCCGACGATGATGGACGAGAGGATGGGCACCATCGGCAGCACGCACGGCGTGAGCGACAACAGCACGCCCGCCAGCAGGAAGGCCGGCAGGATCACCCACCAGCGGCCGCTGGCCAGGGCCTGGCCGATGCGGTCATCCGTGGAGGGCGCGACCGTGGCCGGCACGGTGGTGCTGCCTGCCGGGCCGCCCCTGGCGCCATCGGCGGGTGAGGATGTCTGCGGGGGGACATCGTCCTGGCCACCACCGAACAACGAACCCTGGCGCGATCCACCGAACAGGCCACCACCCTTCGGCGCGGCAGGCATCTGTGGAGGCACCCATTGGGCCTCGATCACGCGTCCTTGCGCATCGCGCGTCAGGCGCCAATGCCGGGTCTGCGGCGGGTAGCACAGGCCGGCATCGGCACAGCCCTGGTAGACCACGGCCAGTGTCTCGGGCGGTGCGCCAGCAGCAGGCTTGTCGTCGGGCACGGCCACGGCGGCAGCCACGTCGTGGTGGTAGACCTCCATCACCTTGTCGAAGGTGGGATCGTGCTTGCGCTCACCGTCGGGCGTGGTCAGGGCCAGGGGCGTCGGCGGCGTGCCGTCCAGCCGCGCCTCCAGCCGCTCACGGTAGAGGTAGGTACCCGGTGCCACCTTGAAGGCGATGGCGACTTGGCCGGGCCGCGTCACCTGGGCCTGGACCTGGAAGGCCTGGTCCACGGGCAGGAAATCCTGCGCCCGGGCGGGGCTGGTCGGCACCAGCAAGGCGCTCAAGACGCTCATCAGCGCGAACGCCTGGACACACGCCTGAACAAGCGCCAGCCACGTCGTCCGGAAGAAAGATGCCAGAAGCGTCCGCGATGGCGCCCCGGTCGGGAATGTCGTTGTCATGCTGCGATTTTGCGCCCGGCGCGCTTATCCTTGCCTTTAGGACCGTGCCCGGCACGATCGTTCCCTTCTTGTCGCATCCCACCGCAGGAGCCCGCCATGAAAGCACAGAACATCCTGGAGACCATCGGCCAGACGCCGCACATCCGCATCAACCGCCTGTTCGGTGGCGCCGAGGTGTGGATCAAGGCCGAGCGCGCCAACCCCGGCGGCTCCATCAAGGACCGCATCGCGCTGGCCATGGTCGAAGACGCCGAGCGCCAGGGCCTGCTCAAGGCCGGCGGCACCATCGTCGAGCCGACCTCGGGCAACACCGGCATCGGCCTGGCCATGGTGGCGGCCGTCAAGGGCTACAAACTGATCCTGGTGATGCCGGACAGCATGTCCGTCGAGCGGCGCCGGCTGATGCTGTCTTACGGCGCCACCTTCGACCTCACCCCGCGCGAGAAGGGCATGAAGGGCTCGATCGCCCGCGCGCAGGAGATCGTGGCCGCCACGCCCGGCGCCTGGATGCCGCAGCAGTTCGAGAACCCGGCCAATGTGGAGGTGCACGAGCGCACCACGGCGCAAGAGATCCTCAATGATTTCCCCGAGGGGCTCGATGCGCTGATCACCGGCGTGGGCACGGGTGGGCACATCACCGGCTGTGCGCGTGTGCTGAAGAAGGCCTGGCCACAGCTCAAGGTCTATGCCGTGGAGCCGGCCGCCTCGCCCGTGATCTCGGGCGGCTCGCCGGCGCCCCACCCCATCCAGGGCATCGGCGCGGGCTTCGTGCCGGCCAACCTGGACACCAGCCTGCTGTACGGCACCATCCAGGTCGATGCCGAGGCCTCGCGCGAGATGGCGCGCCGTGCCGCGCGTGAAGAGGGCCTGCTGGTGGGCATCTCGTCGGGCGCCACCTTGCAGGCCATCAGCCAGAAGCTGCCGGAGCTGGGCCCGAAGGCCCGCGTGCTGGGCTTTTGCTACGACACGGGCGAGCGCTATCTGTCGGTCGAGGGCTTCCTGCCGGATTGAGCCTGATCAGGCGGAGAGACTCCGGGGCTCAGCCCACGAAGCGCCAATTCAGCGTCTCGCCGCCGCGCAGGGGCTTGATCTCGGTCTCCCCGAAAGGCAGGGCCTCGGGCACCGTCCAGGCCTCGCGGCGCAAGGTGACGCGCTCGGTATTGCGCGGCAGGCCGTAGTAATCCGGGCCATGGAAGCTGGCGAAGGCTTCGAGCTTGTCCAGCGCGCCGGCGGCCTCGAAGGCCTCGGCGTACAGCTCCAGCGCCAGCGGCGCGGTGTAGCAGCCGGCGCAGCCGCTGGCGTGCTCCTTCAGGTGCGCCGCGTGCGGGGCGCTGTCCGTGCCCAGGAAGAACTTGGGCGAACCGCTGGTGGCGGCCTGCACCAGGGCCACGCGGTGCTCTTCGCGCTTGAGGATGGGCAGGCAGTAGTAGTGCGGACGCACGCCGCCCATGAAGATGGCGTTGCGGTTGTACAGCAAGTGCTGCGGCGTGATCGTGGCACCGACGAAGCGGTCGGCCTCGAGCACGTACTGGGCCGCATCCTTCGTGGTGATGTGCTCGAACACGATCTTCAGCTCGGGGAAGTCGCGGCGCAGCGGGATCAGCTTGTCGTCGATGAAGGCCTTCTCGCGGTCGAACACGTCCACGTCGCCATCGGTCACCTCACCGTGCACGCACAGCACCAGGCCCTCGCGCTGCATGGCTTCCAGCGTCTTGTAGGTGAGCTTGAGGTCGGTCACGCCCGCGTCGCTGTTGGTGGTGGCGCCGGCCGGGTAGAGCTTGAAGGCCACCACGCCGGCCTCGCGGGCGCGGGCCACCTCGTCGGCCGGGGTGTTGTTGGTGAGGTAGAGCACCATCAACGGCTCGAAGGACACGCCGGCGGGCACGGCCGCCTGGATGCGCTCGCGGTAGGCCAGGGCCTGCGCGGCCGTGGTCACGGGCGGGCGCAGGTTGGGCATGATGATGGCGCGGGCGAACTGGCGCGCGGTGGCGGGCACCACGGCGTGCATCGCGGCGCCGTCGCGCACGTGCAGGTGCCAGTCGTCGGGGCGGATCAGGGTCAGGTCGGTCATGGCGGAGGTCCGGGCAAACGTCGGGGCGGGCGGGCTCGGCAAGGGGCATGCCGGGCGCGCAAACCTCGATTGTCCCTTGTTCCGCACCCGCCGTGCCAGGCGGCCACCTGCCGTTCACGAGGACTTTGCACCGCGCAGGCATACTGCACAGGCCTTCATGCGCCCTGCGCGCCTCACCCAGACGACCATGCCCCGCCCGACCATGCCGATCTTCCGCCGCACCGCCCTGGCCTCCCTGCCCCTGCTGCTGGCCGCCTGCGCCCACACGTCGATCCCGCAGCTCGATGCGGTGAAGGAAAAGCTGGCCAAGCCCGTGCCCCCGGCCGTGGCCCAGGAAACCATGGCGCCCATCCAGGAGCGGGAGGACACCCTGCTGGCCGTCACCGACGGCAATGTGCTGATCAGCTTCAACGGGGGCACGCCCGGCGAGGTGGCCAGCCGCGCGCCACTCAAGGGCCTCAAGCCCGGCGAGTTGCTGCTGGCGATCGACTACCGCGCCTCGCTGGGCCAACTCTATGGCCTGAGCAACGCCGGCCGCGTGCTGCGCATCGACCCGGCCACGGCCATCGCCACGCCGCTGGGCACCGCCATCCGACTGCCCGAGGGCGATGCCTTCAGCCTGGATGTCGACCCAGCCACCGACCAGTTGCGCCTGGTGTCCGACCAGGGGGCCAACCTGCGCCTGCATCCGGCCTCGGGCGCCGTGATCGATGGGGATCCGAAGACGGCGGGCGTGCAGCCCGACGCGCCCCTCGCTTACCAGCCCGGTGATCTGCTGGCCGGCAACCGCCCGCGCATCGTGGCCGCCGCCTCGGTGCAGACCAACCGCGTCAGCAAGTCGGCCACGCATTACGTGATCGACGCTGCCACCGGCTACCTGGCGCTGCTCGGGTCGCCTGAAGGCGCGCGCGAGGCTGTCTCCGCCGACAGCGGGCGCCTGCAGTCGATCGGCCCCCTTGGCATCGACCACTTCGACCGCGCCGTGCTCGACATCACCGCCGCGGGCCGCACGGCCTACTTGGTCACCACGCGCATCGGCTCGCCCGAATCGCGCCTGTACGAACTGAATCTGGCCAGCGGCCAGGCCCGGCTGATCGGCGCCATCGCTGCCGGGCAGATCGTGCGGGGCATGGCCATCGCGCCCTGAGCCTCGCGCCGCACCTGATGCGGCCACGCCCCCCAAGTCTCCCTAACCATAGGGCCCTAGGCTTGGGGATGCCCTCCCTAGGCCTGGGGAGCCCGTTGTGGGGCCCCCTAGCCTGACCCTCCCAAAGCCTAGGGACGAGGGGCTTGAGCCCTTCACTTCGCATTCATAACCTCCGGTCCGCGTGTGCTTCCGAACGTTCGGTGTCACGCGATTTCACCCATCCCGCCGGAGGCTCACATGCAACATTCCCGTCACCACGGACATCCCTTCGTCCCGCGCGCCCTGCCCGCGGCCTGCCTGCTCTCACTGCTGTCCCTGAGCGCGGCCCATGTCCAGGCGCAGACCGCGCCGGCCATCAGCATCACGACTGTCTCCACCTCGGCCGACCAGACCGTGGTGCGCATCAGCGTGCCGCGCCCCGAGTTGCAGAGCGTGGAGACGCCGCAGGGCGTGTTCCAGCGCTTCGTGCAGCGCGGCGGCGCCAACACCGCCATCAGCGACAGCCGTGAAGTAGGCTTCGCCGAATTGCCCATCACCGGCTTCTCGGCCGCACTGCCGGTCGATGGTGATGCCAGCACCGTGGACATCCAGCCCGAAGGCAGCCCGACCGAGGTCAAGGCCCGCCTTTACCCCGTGCAGCCGCCCGATGCCACCCCCGTCAGCTCACGGCTTGACAAGCCCGAATTCAGCTTCGACCCCGACCGTTACGCCAAGGGCGTGAAGGCCCCCGGCCAGAGCCTGGGCGAGCTCCCCGTGTTCCGGGGCGATGCCAGCGTGCAGGGTTACCGCCTCGCGCCCTATGGCTATGCCCCTGACCGCCAGGCCATCACCTACTACCCCAGCTACCTGGTCACCATCAAGCACCCGGGCCGCTGCTTCGTCTACGACCGCCTCCAGCTCAAGGGCGTGATCGGCACCACGCAGAAGGCCGGCTTCGACCCCATCGACCAGCGCATCGAGGCCCTGCCCCTGCCGGCCACGCAGTTCGCCGTCAACAAGGACCTGGCCCTCAAGCTGCGCTGCGCGCCGCCCATCACGGTCAACCCCGCCATCTTCGGCGCGCGCTACCTGATCGTCACGCACCCGAACTTCCTGGCCGCGGCCAACACGCTCAAAGCGCACAAGCAGGCCCTGGGCATCAGCACCCGCGTCGTCACCACCGCGCAGATCACGGGCGGCAGCGCCAGCGCCACCGAAGGCCAGATCCGCAACTGGATCGCCAACTACTACAACACGCACCTGGTGCGTCCAAAGTGGGTGCTGTTCATCGGGGACTCCGAGTTCCTGCCCACCCACTACGACCAGAACAACCTGTGGGACAACGCCCTGAACGCCGGTGACATGTGGTACGGCCAGTTCCTGCCCGGCGCCACGGCCACCACCATCCCGCCTTTCGGCATCGGCCGCTTCCCGGTGGACACGCTGGCGCAGGCCAACACCATCGTCTCCAAGGTCATCGCTTTCGAGAACAGCCCGCCGGCCAACCCGCTGTTCGGCCAGGATTACTACAGCCGCCTGACATTCGCCTCGTACTTCCAGGGCGCCGGCCCCACCGACGTGCGATGGTTCGTCGAAACCAGCGAGATCGTGCGCGACCACGCCGTGAGCAAGGGCTACAACCCGCTGCGCCTGTACACGGCCAACGCCGGCGCCAACCCGCAGAAGTACAACGGCGGTGCCAGCATCCCGGCCGCGCTCAAGAAGCCCACCTTCGCATGGGATGCCGATTCCAGCGACATCGTGGCCGCCATCAACCAGGGCACCTCCATCCTCTACCACCGCGACCACGGCTGGTGGACGGGCTGGAGCGACCCCGGCTTCAGCACCGGCAACCTGGGCGCCGTCTCGGTCACCAACAACCAGTTCCCGGTGGTGTTCAGCATCAACTGCGCCAGCGGCATCTTCGACAACGAGACCGTCAACGCCACTTACGTGACGCCGGGCGGCGGCCCGCTGATCAGCGCCAGCACCACCTACTGGGCCGAAGCCTTCCTGCGCAAGGCCGATGGCGCGCTGGCCGTGATCGGCGATACGCGCCAGAGCAGCACCACCGACAACAACCAGCTCACGCTGGGCCTGTTCGATGGCGTGTTCCCCGGCCTGATCCCGACCTTCGGCACCAGCAGCCCCGTGCAGCGCCTGGGCGACCTGCTGAACTACGCCAAGACCTACATCTCGGAAGTGGCCGCTGGCTCGCAGGTCAACCGCCATCCGCTCAACAGCAGCGGCTCGCGCCCGGGCATCGTCAACCTGCGCCAGGAGCTCAACATCTACAACCTGCTGGGCGATCCCACCGTCAAGCTGCGCGTGAGCGCACCTTGGAAGATCAGCTTCCCGTGGGTGACGATCAAGGGCGCGCTGGCCACCGTGAAGGTGAACATCGAGCCCGTGTGCCGCGACTGCCCGCCGCCCGAGTGGATCAGCGCCGTGGCCTTCGACCCCAAGACCGGCGCCGAACTGGGCCGGGGCATCGTCGACAACGAGGGCAACGGCACCATCGACCTGGGTGATTTCAAGGGCGACAACGTGGTGGTCCGCGTGGCCTCGCCCGATGGCAGCACCACGCAGGCCGCCGTGACCGAGACCGACACCGATGGCGATGGCGTGCCCGACAGCCGTGACAACTGCATCCTCGTGGCCAACAAAGACCAGCTGGACACCGACGGCGATGGCTATGGCAACGCCTGCGACGCCGACCTGAACAACGACGGCTTCACCAACGCGCTGGACACGGCGCAGTTCAAGTCGCAACTGGGCAAGCGCGGCGTGGCCGGCGACCTCAACGGTGACGGCATCGTCAATGCGCTGGACACCGCCCGCTTCAGCAAGCTGCTGGGCAAGGCCCCCGGCCCCTCGGCCTGGCACCTGGAAAGCATCCAGCGCTGAGCCGCGCCGCGCTGCGCTGCCGGCGGGTGGGTCGTCCATCACCTGCCGGCACGCATCCCCCGTGTTCCCTCATGTAGTCCTCACCTCTCACCACCAACCTGACAAGGCTTCACCATGACACTGCAACAACACATCATCGCCGCCATGCTCGCCACCACCGCCCTGTGGGCCCAGGCCCAGAGCATCGAGGTGCAATCGCCCGCAGCCCCCGTGGACATCGGCACCACCTTCACCATCGACATCGTCGGCAAGGACTTTCCCAACATCATCTACGGCGGCGGCTACGACGTCAGCTTCGACGCCACCGTGCTGCGCCTGGACAGCGTGAAGGTGCCCGCCTTCTGGGAACTGGGCGGTGGCGCCGATCCCATCGATAACGTGGCGGGCAGCGTCACCGGCGTCAACTTCAACACCCTGGCCGGCAAGCAAGGCGGCTTCACCACGGCCACGCTGACCTTCACCGCCGTGGCCGCCGGCACCTCGGCCATCACGCTGAGCGCCTCCCCCTCCTGGCCCTTCGCCGACGACAACGGCGAAGTGGCCGTGGCTTTCAAGAACGGCACGGTGGCGGCCGTGCCGGAGCCCGCCTCGGTGGCCATGGTGCTGGCCGGCCTGGGCCTGGTGGGCCTGCGGCTGCGGCGTGCACGCGGCTGAGAACATCACGGCAAGCCGTTCACACCGCATTTCGGGGGCTTCGCGGCGCGGAGCCCCTTTTTTGTCCGCGGACCGCCCGCCCAGGCAGCGTCTGGCGTAGGCTGGAGTCCCACGATCACACCAGGATCTCCAATGCCGCAGCCTGTGCGTACGCCCCATCGCCAACCAGCATCGGTCTGCATCGCTGCAGCCCTGATCACGGCGCTGGCCTCCTCCGCCGGCTGGGCCGCCGACGCGCCGATCCGCCTGTGCGTTTTCGACCTGCTGGGCACCAACGGCGACATGTACAACGCCAGCAAGGACTACGTGCTGGCCATGCAGGGCGCCACGGGCACCACGCTCACCGCCCGCGCCTACACGGACGAGCGCGTGGCGATGGAAGACTTCCGCACCGGCCAGTGCCAGGCCCTGCTGGCCACCACCTTCCGCACCCGCGCCTTCAGCCCCGTCACCGCAGCCACCGATGCCTTCGGCGCCGCGCTGATCCTGCGCCAGGGCAAGGTCGACATGGCCGCCAGCCACCAGGTGATGCGCCTGGCCAGCCAGACCTTCAATGCACCGGGGGCTGCCTCGCTGGTGGTACAGGGCAAGTACGAGATGGCCGGGCTGGTCGATGTGGGCGCCGTCTACGGCCTGGTCAACGACCGGCGCATCAACTCGCCCGAGGCCATGGCAGGCAAGCGCATGCTGGCCTTCGACCACGACAAGGCGCAGGCGCACCTGATCCAGAAGGCCGGCGCCCAGGCCGTGTCGGCCGACGTGACCAACTTCGCCACCAAGTTCAACAACGGCATGGCCGACATGGCCGCCGCGCCTGCCGTGGCCTTCAGGCCGCTGGAACTGCACAAGGGCGTCGGCAGCAAGGGCGCGATCTCGCGCTTCCCGTTCATGATCATGAGCTACCAGCTCATCATCGACCGCAGCAAGCTGCCCACCGGCTTCGCCCAGGCCTCGCGCCGCTACTGGCTCGATCATTTCGACGACGCGCTGAACGTGGTGCGCAAGGCCGAGGCCGACATCCCCGCCGCGCTGTGGATGGACCTGCCGCCCGACCAGGTGCCGCGCTACGCCGAGTACATGCGCGAATCGCGCGTGGAGCTGGCCGAGCAGGGCCTGTACGACAAGCAGGGCCTGAAGCTGCTCAAGCGCATCCGCTGCAAGGTCGAGCCGGGCGACGCGGACTGCGCCACGAGCTCGGAAGTCAGCTGGAAGAACTGAGCGACGGCGCTGTCACTGCTCGTGCTGCTGCAAGCGCCACATCTGCGCATAGCGGCCATTGGCGTTGAGCAGCTGCACGTGCGTGCCCCGCTCGATCACGCGGCCGGCGTCCATCACCAGGATCTCGTGCGCATTGACCACCGTGGACAGGCGGTGCGCGATCACCAGCACCGTCTTGCCCTGGGCCACGGCCGACAGCTCGGCCTGGATGGCGCGCTCGTTGGCCGAATCCAGCGCCGAGGTGGCCTCGTCAAACACCAGGATCGGCGGGTCCTTGAGCAGCGTGCGCGCGATGGCCACGCGCTGCTTCTCACCGCCTGAGAGCTTCAGGCCACGCTCGCCCACCATGGTGTCGTAGCCCTTGGGCGTGTTGACGATGAAGTCGTGGATGCGGGCGGCGCGCGCGGCCTGCTCGACCTCGTCCTGCGTGGCGCCCGTGCGGCCATAGCCGATGTTGTAGGCCACCGTGTCGTTGAACAGCACCGTGTCCTGCGGCACGATGCCGATGTGGCGGCGCAGGCTGTCCTGCGTGAGGCCCTTCACATCGTGGCCATTGACGGTGATGCGGCCATCCTGCACGTCGTAGAAGCGGTAGAGCAGGCGTGCCAGCGTCGATTTACCCGAGCCCGAAGGCCCCACCACCGCCACCGTCTGCCCGGCCGGGATCTCAAAGCTCACATCGTGCAGGATGGGGCGCGACGGCTCGTACGCGAAGTTGACATGGTCGAAGCGCACCGCAGGCGGGCCCTTCACCAGCAACGGCCGCGCATCGGGCGCATCGCCCACCTCCTGCTCGCGCTCCATCAGCGTGAACATCTTGTCCAGATCAGTCAATGCCTGCTTGATCTCGCGGTAGATCACGCCCAGGAAGTTCAGCGGGATGTAGAGCTGGATCATGAAGGCGTTGACCATCACCAGGTCACCCACCGTCATGCGGCCATCGACCACACCCTGCGTGGCGCGCCACAGCATGGCGATCAGGCCCAGCGCGATGATGGTCTGCTGGCCGGCGTTCAGCAGCGACAGGCTCTGCTGGCTCTTCACGGCCACGCGGCGCAGCTTCTCCAGGCTCTCGTCGTAGCGCTGCGTCTCGAAGCCTTCGTTGTTGAAGTACTTCACCGTCTCGTAGTTCAGCAGCGAGTCGATGGCGCGCGTGTGCGCCTTGGAATCGAGTTCGTTCTGCGCCTTGCGAAAACGCGTGCGCCAACTCGTCACCGTCACGGTGAAGGCGATGTAGCACGTCAGCGCCGCCACGGTGATCCACACGAAGCCCATGTCGAACTTGGCGCCCAGCACGCTGAGCACCAGCACCACCTCGATCAGCGTGGGGATGATGCTGTAGAGCGAATACGAGATCAGCGAATGCACGCCCCGGGTGCCGCGCTCGATGTCGCGCGTCATGCCGCCGGTCTGGCGCTCGAGGTGGAAGCGCAGGCTCAGGGCATGCAGGTGCGAGAACACCTGCAGCGCGATGGAGCGCGACGCGCCTTCGGTAGCCTTGGCGAACACCAGCTCGCGCAGTTCGGTGAAGATGGAGGTGGACAGCCGCAGCAGCCCATAGGCCAGCAGCAGGCCCACCGGGACGGCCAGCAGGGCCTGGGGCGAGTGCGCATCGGGCGCCAGCCGGTCGACCATGGTCTTGAGCAACACGGGCACGCCCACGTTGGCCAGCTTGGCGCCGACCATGAAGGCCAGCGCCAGCAGCACGCGGTCGCGGTAGGCCCACAGGTAGGGCCACAGGCGGGCCAGGGTCTGGCGGTCGGAGCGTGCGGTTTGTGGCGCTTGGGGCGTCTGGGATGAAGGCGAGGCCGAGGCCTCTGCCGAAGGGGACTGTGCAAAACGGCGCATGCGTTCACAATAGCGTGTCACGGAAGACCCCGCATTGTCGGCCGTGAGATGACTGACATTTGCTTGCTGTTCCCTATGTCCACACCCCCCACCCTGCTGACCCCGCCCGAGCTGCATCCCGACATGGAGCTCGTCACACGGGTGATGCCCCTGCCCAAGGATGCCAACGGCAACGGCGACATCTTCGGCGGCTGGATCATGGCCCAGGTCGACCTCGCCGGCTCGGCCCTGCCGGTGCGCATCTCGCGCGGCCGCGTGGCCACCATCGCCGTCAACGAGTTCGTGTTCCGCTCGGCCGTGTCGGTGGGCGATCTGCTGTCCATTTATGCCCGCATCGTGCGCATCGGCACCACCTCGATGACGGTGCACGTGGAGGTCTGGGCCGAGCGCAACCCGGTCAATCCGCATCTGGTCAAGGTGACGGAAGCCAACATCACCTACGTGGCCATCGACGAGCACGGCAAGCCCCGCAACGTGCCTCGAGAGTGAGCCGCAGGGTGCCAGCCCCCTCATCCGCGTGTCCACGCACCGGCCTGGCCGTGCGTTTTAGGGACATCGGCCCTCGCACGGGCCTATCATCCTGAAGGAGACGTCCATGAACACCCCCCGCATCCTCACCCGCGCCGCCCTGATCGCCGCCACCGCCCTGACGCTGGGCGCGCAAGCCGGCCTGGCCCAAGCCGCCTGCAAGACCTGCGGCACCGTCACTGAAGTCCGTGCCGTCACGCAAAAGGGTGAAGGCGGCAGCGGCCTGGGCATCGCGGCCGGCGCCGTCGTCGGCGGCCTGCTGGGCAACCAGGTGGGCAAGGGCAGCGGCAACACGATCGCCACCGTGGGTGGTGCCGTGGCCGGCGGCTTTGCCGGCAACGAGGTGGAAAAGCACGTCAACAAGAACACCGTGTTCAAGACCACCGTGCGCATGGACGACGGCCGCATCCACAATTACACCCTGCGCACGCAGTACGCCGTGGGCGCCAAGGTGACCGTGGCCGACGGCAAGGTCCGCGCGCGCCAGCCCTGATCCCTGAACAATGCCCCCACGCCGCGCGCCCGCCCCGCTCGAACGCTCTGCCGGCACGCGCATCAAGCGTGGGGAAGTCGCGCTGGACGAGCCCGTCCACGACGCGCTCTTCGACGCGATCATGTCGCGCCGCCTGGCCCCGGGCGCCCGCCTGGGCGAGGCCGCGCTGTGCGAGGTCTTTGATGTCAGCCGCACCGTGGTGCGAAAGGCCCTGCAGCGGCTGGCCTTGACGGGCCTGGTGGACATCGTGCCCAACAAGGGCGCCTCGGTGGCAGCGCCCAGCCCGCAGGAAACGCACGAGGTCTTCGAGGCGCGCCGCGCGCTGGAGGCCGCCATCGTGCCGCTGGCGATGAAGCGCCTCACGCCCAGCAGGCTGGCGCAGTTCCGCCAGCGACTGGCCGCCGAGCACGAGGCCCTGCACGCGCAGGACCACGGCCGCTGGGTGCGCCTGGCCGGCGACTTCCACTTGGCGCTGGCCGAGCTGGCGGGCAATCGCCACCTCATCCGCATGCTGGGCGAGTTGATGTCGCGCTGTTCGCTGATCGTGGCGCTTTACGAGGCACCCGGCGATGCCTCCTGCGAGCACGACGAGCATGCCGAGTTGATCGAGCTGCTGTCGCTGGGCGATGCGCCCGCCGCCATCGCGCTGATGGACAAGCACCTCACGGCGCTGGAGACGCGCCTGCGCATCGTGGCGCCCTCGGTGGACAACGATCTGGCGGCGGCGCTTTTTCCGGCCTGATCCCCATACAGCCACCGCGTCACCACTCGCCAGGTCATCACCTGATCTGGCAATTTCTCTTCCTTCGACGCCCGGAGCGCCCCGGCGGTGCAGCCATGCATCCTCTTCGTGCATAGCGCACCAATTTATATTTGTGCACAAAAAGATAAAGCCTATAAGTTCTTATGAATCAATGACTTGAATGTAATTTAAAGCTGGCACGATTGTTGTTTGTATACAATTACACTCAACCCACCGGACACCTGCCATGCGCCGTCGTTCCTTGCTCCTGGGCTCCCTTGCCGCCCCCTTTGTCACCTCGCCCTTCTGGCCTGCCGCCCACGCCGCCAACGGCCCGCTCAAGATCGGCTTCATCTACCCTGGCCCCGTGGCCAACGTCGGCTGGACCTACCAGCACGAGCTCGGCCGCAAGCTGATCGAGAAGGAGTTCGGCCCACGCATCCAGACGGTGTTCGTCGAGAACGTGCCCGAATCGACCGACGCCGAGCGCGTGATCCGCCAACTGGTGGCCGACGGCTGCAAGATGATCTTCACCACCTCCTTTGGCTTCATGGAGTCGACCCTCAAGGTCGCCAAGGACCACCCCGAGGTGATCTTCGAGCACGCCACCGGCTACAAGATGGCCAGGAACCAGGGGATCTACCAGACCAAGTTCTACGAAGGCGCCTACCTGCTGGGCATGCTGGCCGGCAAGATGACGAAGAAGAACACGCTAGGCTTCGTCGCCTCGTACCCGATCCCCGAGGTGCTGCGCAACATCAACGCCTTCACGCACGGCGCGCGCAGCGTGAACCCTGCCATCAAGACCAAGGTGATCTGGATCAACAGCTGGTACGACCCGACGCGCGAGCGCCAGGCCGCCGACGCCTTGATCGGCCAGGGTGCCGATGTGCTTTACCAGAACACCGATTCGCCCGCCGTGGTGCAGCTGGCGCAGGACAAGGGTCTGTACGCCTTCGGCCAGGATTCGGACATGACCCGCTTCGGCCCCAAGGCCCACCTCACCGCCAACACCGTGAACTGGGGCGTGTACTACCGCATGAAGGTCAAGCAGGCGCTGGAAGGCAGCTGGAAGGCCGAGGACACCAAGTGGGGCATGAAGGAGGGCATGATCGAACTGGCCGCCCTCAACCCCGCCATCCCGCCCGATGTACTCAAGCTCTTCAACGAGAAGAAGGCCGCCATCCTGGCCGGCAGCTTTCACCCGTTCCAGGGCGTGGTGAAGGACCAGGCCGGCAAGGTCAAGGTCGCGCAAGGCCAGGTCATCAGCGAGGCCGAGCTGTGGGGCATGAAGTGGTATGTCGAAGGCGTGGAAGGCGCCCTGCCATGAACCCAACCAGCACGGCCACGCAGGCCATCGATTTCGAGCAGCTCACGGCCTACCAGCGCTACAAGCTGATGGCCAGCCTGATCGTGCCGCGGCCGATCGCGCTGATCACCACGCTCAGCCCGGGCGGGGTGGTCAACGCCGCGCCCTTCAGCATGTTCAACATGCTGGGCGAGGACCCGCCCATCGTGATGGTCAGCATCAACCGCCAGCACGACGGCCACCTCAAGGACACGGCCGCCAACATCCTGCGCGAGCGCGAGTTCGTCGTGCACATGGCCGACGAAGCCATCGCCGCGCAGATGCACCGCTGTGGCGAAAGCCTGCCGCCGCATCTGAGCGAGATCGATCATGTGGGCTTCAGCACCCTGCCCTCGCGGGCCGTGAAGCCGCCGCGCATCGCCGAGGCGCCCGTGTCCTTCGAATGCGTGCTGCACGAAACGCTGGAGACACCCAGCCGCTACGTGTTCATCGGCCGACTGCTGTGGATGCATGCGCGCGAAGGCCTGATCGACACCGAACGCTGGCGCGTGCACCTGCAGCACTACTTCCCGGTGGCGCGCTTCGGGGCCAGCTTCTACATCAACAGCCGCGAGCGCTTCGCCATCCCCGAGCCGAACGAGCCTGACCAGGCCGGCCAGCCGGGCGATTCCAGCCGCAGCACTTCCATCGACGAGATCTGAGCCCCAGGACTCACATGACCACAGACACCTTCACCACCGACGACACCGCCCACATGCTGGCCGCCATCGAGGCTTCGCGCCAGGCCGTGGCCCTGGGCAACATGCCCTTCGGCGCCACGGTGGTGAAGGACGGCCAGCGCCTGCAGGTCTCGCGCAACGAGCAGATCACCTCGGGCGACTGCATGGCCCACGCCGAGGTGGTGGCCGTGCGCGACGCGGTGCGCGTGCATGGCCGCGAGGCGCTGCGCGGCGCCACCGTGTACGCCAGCGGCGAGCCCTGCGCCATGTGCTGCGGCACCATGTTCTGGGCCGGCATCACGCGCGTGGTCTACGCCGCCACCTTGGACGACATCATCGAATCGCTGGGCGAACCGACCCTGGCGATGCCCTCCAAGCAACTGCTGGCCACTGCCTCGCCCACTGTGCTCGTGCAAGGCCCGCTGCTGCGCGAGCCCGCCGCGCGTGTGCTCCATGATTTCGCGCAAGCATCCCCCGATTCAGGCAAGGCCCCGGCCTGATGGAAGCCCCTGCTTCATGAGACGATCACGCCCATGCAGATCGTCAACGCCACCGCTCCCGCCGACCTTCCCGCCCGCCTCGATACCAACGGCTGGGCCCTGATGACGCCCGCTTTGCTGGCGCCGTGGATCGGCGCGACGGCGGCCGAACTCGACGGCCTGCATGCCAGCTGGTCCGACCTGCCGCCCGATGCGCATTTGAAAGACGGTGGCCGCTACCGCTTCCGCCGCCACGGCTGCTTCGTGCTCGACACCGCCAGCGGCGACCTCACGCAAACCCCGCACCGCGCCCACTGGCAGCCGGTGGAGTACAACGCCCTGCACGGCGGCATCGAGCGCTGGTTCGAGCCCATCGCGCCCGCCATCGCCGAGCACCCCACCTGGCGCAGCCTGCTCACGCGCCTGGGCCTGGCCCTGGCCCGCGATGGCCAGGTGCCCGCCTGGTACATCGAGGCGCACCAGTTCCGCGTGGACACGCAAGGTGGCATCGGCCGCCCCACGCCCGAAGGCGCCCACCGCGACGGCGTCGATTACGTGGCCGTGATCCTGCTGGAGCGCCACGCCATCAAGGGCGGCGAAACCCGCGTCTTCGAGGCCGACGGCCCCCACGGCGTGCGCTTCACCCTGAGCGAGCCCTGGTCGCTGCTGCTGCTCGACGACGCCCGCGTCATCCACGAGAGCACACCCATCCAGCCCCTGGGCGAGCACGGCTGGCGCGACACCCTGGTGCTCACCTTCCGCCAGCGCGGCTTCCAGGGCCCTGCGCAAAACTGAGATTCAGCTTTTTTCAGCACCGGCAGACCGATCCTTGGGTATTCGGTCAATCCCGCATTTCCTTCGTGCATAGTTGACGAATCGCGACCAAGTGGCCTGAAACGCGCTTTTCAGGCCTCCATCGTGTCGCAAACTTGACGAGATCCATTTCTCGTTATCCAAACACGTCATCACCGTGAACGAAGTACCTGCCAGTGAGGTGAACCCTCACTATCTGGACCATGTGATGACCGTGGCCGACAGCCACGGGGTCGAGGCCAGTGAAGACATCATCGCGCGCAACGGCATGAAGCTGTTGGCCAAGGGCGCCCGCATCGACGCCAGCGTGCGCGACCGCCTGCTCGAGCACAAGCTCAACAAGCCGCTCGAAGAATGCATGCAGGTGGCCGCGGGCGTCACCGGCGCGCAGCTGCAAGAGGTCGCCAGCGTGCTGCTGGACGAATGCGCCCTGATCCGCGAGCTCTACAAGCCCAAGGGCCTGCGCGCCGAAGCCCTGCAATCGCTCAAGCAGATGCCCATGGGCGCGCCCATGCAGTCGCTGGTCACCGTGTTCCACGGCTCGGGCGACGACAAGCTGCGCCATGCCATGGCCGTGGCACTGCTGGCCCTGGGCCTGTCGCTGCGCCTGAAATCGCCGCGCACACGCGCCACCGCCTCGCAGTTCCTGCAGGCCGGCCTGTGCCACGACGTGGGCGAGCTCTACATCGAGCCCAGCTACCTCAAGCACGAACAGGGCGTGCAGCTGAGCCCCGAGCAGTGGAAGCACGTGGCCGCGCACCCCGTGGTCGGCTGGCGCGTGCTCAAGGACATGCCCGGCATGGGCAAGGTGGTGGCCGAACTGGTGCTGACCCACCACGAGCGGCTCGACGGCTTCGGCTACCCGCGCGGGCTGATGGGCGAGGCCCTGCCGCTGGACCACCAGATGCTGGCGCTCAGCGAACTGCTGGGCAGCATGAAATCCACGCGCATGGCACCGCTGATGCGCGCCGACGTGGCCGTCAAGCTCATCCCCGGCGAGTACGAGCGCGAGCTGATCGACGTGGTCGACCAGACCGTGCGCCAGTGCGAGGTGGGCGAGTTGGTGCAGACGCTTGTGCCGCTGCCCAGCGTGGACGAAACCCTGCGCAAGGCCGAGGCCACGGCCAGCTACGTGCAGCGCCTGGCCGAGGCGCGCGAGCTGCTGATGGTGGAGGTGCAGACCTCCAGCGAGGTCTTCAAGCAGCTCACCAAGCAGGCTTTCGGCCGCTTCGACAGCATCCAGAAGGCCCTGGCCAGCACCGGCGTCGATACCCGTGCCCCGCAGGACCTGCGCGAGCACCTGGACAACCAGGGCCTGCACCTGGAGCTGTCCCTGGTGCTGCGCGAGATCAACTGGCGCCTGCGCGAACTGGAGCGCGAGATGACCGCGCGCGTGGAGCGCGCCGCGCCCACCGAGCTGGCACGACTGGCGCGCGTGGTGGCGCACATCCGCGGCGCCCAGCCCGCCACGGCCGACGCGCTGGACTGAGGTCGATCAGAACTTCGAGAAGTCCGGCTTGCGGCGTTCCATGAAGGCGCTGATAGCTTCCTTGGCGGCCGGGCCGCGCAGCAGCTGGCCGAACTGCACCAGCTCGTCGTCCATGATGGCCTTGAGCGACGCGTCGTTGCCTTTCTTCATCAGCTGCTTGGTGATGCGCAGCGATGCAGACGGCTTGTCGGCCAGCTTGCGGGCCTGCGCCTGCGCGAAGCCGTTCACCTCGTGCGGCGGCAGGATGCGGCTGACCAGGCCCATGTCCAGCGCCTCTTCGGCGTAGAAGGCCTCGCCCAGCATCAGCTTCTCGGCGGCGCGGGCGTAGCCCACCAGGCGGGGCAGCAGCTCGCTGGAGCCGGCCTCGGGGCACAGGCCGAGGTTCACGAAAGGCAGGCTGAAGGCCGCGTTGTCGCCCGCGTAGACCAGGTCGCAGTGCAGCAGCAGCGTCGTGCCGATGCCCACGGCCGGGCCGGCCACGGCCGCCACGATGGGCTTGGGGAAGGTGCGCATGGCTTCCAGGTAGCGGAACACCGGGGCCGGGCCCGCATCGGTGTTCACGGGCGGGCGCTCCTTGAAATCCTGCAGGTCGTTGCCGGCGGTGAAGATCTGCTCGTGGCCCTGGATGACCACGGCGCGCACGGCGTCGTCATTCACTGCCGATTCCAGCGCATCGGCCAGGGCCGAGTACATGGCCGCCGTGATGGCGTTCTTTTTGTCGAGGCGGTTGAAGGTCAGTGTCAGCACCGCGCCTTCGCGGTGGACCAGGATGTCGTCGGACATGGAATTGCTCCTCGGGGAAATTCAGTGGAAATGAGGGTCGGGCGTGCGGCGGTTCAGGCTTCCAGCCAGTGCAGCACGCGCGGCCACAACACGGTCTTCGCGTGCGACTGGAACACGCCGAAATGGCCGATGCGCTTGAGGCCCACCGCCTTGGGCGCGAGTGATTCGAACTGTACAGGCGCCTGGCTGTAGAGCTTGTACAGGCGGCGGATGCCCTCGGGCGAGAGCAGCTCGTCATCTTCCAGGATCACGGCGCGGATGGGCGTGCGCACCTGCGCATAGCGTTCGCGCATGCTCGCGCCTTCTGCGCCCAGGTACTCGGGGTGCAGGCACCAGCGGCGCCATTGCCACATCACGCCGGCCGGCAGGTCGCCGACCGCGCCCAGGCGCTTGCCCGGAAAGTAGCCGGCCACGGCGATGCCCAGCGGCGCCAGCACCCACCACAGCAGCGGCGCGGCACGCCGTGTCTTGGGGCTGTTGAGCGACACGTGGCCATTGCCGCTGGCCACCGTCACCATGCGGTCGAAGTGCGCCTGGGCCCCATCGAGCATGCCGAAGATCTGGCCGCCCAGACTGTGGCCCAGATAGCTGTACGGCACGCCGGGCCAGCGGCGCAGCAGCTCGCGCACCACGGCCGGCTGGTCCTGCGTGGCCCATGTGGTGATGGTGGCCTTGAAGCCGCGCAGCCGCGCCGGGGCTGAATCGCCCACGCCGCGGAAGTCGAAGGTCAGCACCGCCACGCCCTGCCCCGCCAGCCAGGTGGCGAAGGCCTCGTAGAAGCGCTGGCCCACGCCCATCGCGGGCGAGATCAGCACGGCGCGCCGTGGCGGGCCGTCACGACCATCAGGCTCATAAGCCCGGGCTGCCAGCGCCACGCCGTCGTCGGTGGTGATCGTCAGTGCCTGAAAGCCCATACGTGCTCCGTGCAATGGCCAGGATCAGAACCCATGGCCCAGAAAAAAGCCCGCACGGTGGCGGGCTTTCTTGCAAGGCTCATGAGCCGTCGCAATGAGCGTTTACAGGCGCTCGATGATGCCAGCGGCACCTTGGCCAGTGCCGATGCACATCGTCACCATGCCGTACTTGCCACCCGTGCGTTGCAGGCCGTGAACCACGGTCGCAGCGCGGATGGCACCCGTGGCGCCCAGCGGGTGGCCCAGGGCGATCGCGCCGCCCATCGGGTTCACCTTGGCGCGGTCGAGCACGTAGCCCTTGGCGTCCAGGTCCTTCAACACGGCCAGGGATTGGGCGGCGAACGCTTCGTTCAGCTCGATCCAATCCAGGTCCGAGGCCTTCAGGCCAGCGTACTTCAGGGCCAGGGGGATGGCCTCGATCGGGCCGATGCCCATGATCTCGGGCGGCACGCCCTTGACCGCGAAGCTCACGAAACGGGCCAGCGGCTTCAGACCGTACTTCTCGCAGGCTTCCTTGGAGGCCAGGATCAGGCAGCCAGCGCCGTCGGAGGTCTGCGAGCTGTTGCCGGCCGTGACGCTGCCCTTGGCGGCGAACACGGGGCGCAGCTTGGCCAGGCCTTCGGGGCTGGTGTCGGGGCGGGCGCCCTCGTCCTTGGTGATGGTCTTCTTGGTGACCGTCACTTCACCCGTTTCCAGGTTGGGCGTGCGCACCTCGATCTCGATCGGGGTGGTCTCGGCCTTGAACCAGCCAGCCTCTTGCGCGGCGATGGCGCGGCGGTGGGATTCGACCGCGAAGGCGTCCTGCTCTTCACGGGTCACCTTCCACTGCTCGGCCACCTTCTCGGCGGTCATGCCCATGCCGTAGGCGATGCCCACGTTCTCGTCGTGATTGACGATCTCGGGGTTGAAGGACGGCTTGTTGCCGCCCATCGGCACCATCGACATCGACTCGACACCACCGGCGATCATGACCTCGGCCTCACCCACGCGGATGCGGTCGGCGGCCATGGACACGGCGGTGATGCCGGCGGCGCAGAAACGGTTCACGGTGGCACCGGCCACGGTCTTGGGCAGGCCCGACAGCAGCGTGGCGATCTTGGCCACGTTCATGCCTTGCTCGGCCTCGGGCATCGCGCAGCCGATGATGGCGTCCTCGATGGCGGCGGGGTCCAGCGAGGGCACTTGCGACAGCGCGCTCTTGATCACGGCCACCAGCAGGTCGTCCGGGCGGGTGTTCTTGAACACGCCACGACCAGACTTGCCGATCGGGGTGCGGGTGGCGGCGACGATGTAGGCGTCACGAAGTTGAGTCATGTTGAATGCTCCGATCGATCAGTTGCGGACGGGCTTGCCGGTGGACAGCATGCCCATGATGCGTTCTTGCGTCTTGGGGTTGTCCAGCAGCGTGCAGAAGTGCTTGCGTTCCAGGGCGTGCAGGTATTCCTCGGTCACTTGCGTGCCGTAGTCCACGTCGCCGCCGGTCAGCACATCGGCGATGGCCGAGCTGATGTAGTAGTCATGGGCCGAGATGAAGCCGCCGTCACGCATGTTGATCAGCGTGGACTGCAGCGTGGCCTTCACATTGCGGCCGGCGACCGGGAAGGTGCGCTTGGCCGGGGCACGGTAGCCCGACTCGAACATGGCCTTGACCTGGGCGATCGCCACGTACAGCAGCTCGTCCTTGTTGGGCACCACGATGTCGCTGTCCAGCAGGAAGCCGTACTTGCGGGCTTCGATGGCGGAGGTCGCCACCTTGGCCATGGCCGCAGCCTGGAAGCCTTCCTTGACGAAGCCGATCAGGTCGCCACCGACCTGGCCCGACACGCCCTTGGAGCCTTCGAGCTGCTCGGCCGCACGGCGAGCCAGGTAGGCCAGGCCACCGCCGCCGGGGATCAGGCCCACGCCGACTTCGACCAGACCCACATAGCTTTCCATGGCGGCCACGCGCTTCGAAGCGTGCACGGCCAGCTCGCAACCACCACCCAGGGCCAGGCCGTGAACGGCGGCCACGGACGGCACGTTGCTGTAGCGCAGGCTCAGCATGAAGTCCTGCAGTTGCTTCTCGAACGGGGCAATGGCCTTGCCGCCGCCGGACATGAAGGCCGGCATCATCGATTGCAGGTCAGCACCGGCGGAGAACGGGCCTTCTTGCGACCAGATCACCAGACCCTTGTAGCCTTGCTCGGCCAACTCCAGGCCCTTGGCCAGACCGGCGGTGACTTCGCCCGAGATGGTGTGCATCTTGGACTTGATCGAGGCGATGACGACTTCGTCGTCCAGCGTCCACAGGCGGATGGCGGCGTCCTCAAACAGCGTCTTGCCGGCGGTGTCGGCAGAGACAGCGCCCGAACCGACCACGTCCTCGCGGAAGAACTGGCGCTTGTACACGGGCAGTTCGCGCTGGGGCACGTAGGTCTTCTTGGCGGGGCTCCACGAGCCTGCGGGCGTGTGCACGCCGTCACGGCCGTCGAACACCCAGGCGGGCAGCGGCGTGCTGGTGATGGCCTTGCCGGCGTCGATGTCGGCCTTGACCCACTCGGCCACTTGCTTCCAGCCGGCTTCTTGCCAAATCTCGAAGGGGCCTTGCTTCATGCCGTAGCCCCAGCGCAGGGCCAGGTCCACGTCGCGGCAGGTGTCGGCGATGCTCTCGACCGTCACGGCAGCGTAGTGGAAGCTGTTGCGCAGCATCGCCCAGATGAACTGGGCTTGCGGGTTGCTCGACTCGCGCAGGGCCTTCAGGCGCTCGGCGGCGGGCTTCTTCAGGATGTCGGTGACTTCCTTGTCGGCCTTGTTGCCGGCGGGCACGTAGGTGCCGGTCTTCTCGTCGAACTGGGTGATGACCTTGCCGTCCTTCTTGAAGAAGCCGGCCTTGGTCTTCTGACCGAAGTTGCCCTTGTCCAGCAGCGCCTGCACGTCCGAAGGCGTGGCGAAGGCGGCGGCGAACGGGTCGCTGGCGCAACCGTTCTGCAGGGTCTTGATCACGTGGGCCATCGTGTCGATGCCGACCACGTCGCAGGTGCGGTAGGTGCCCGAGGAAGCACGGCCCATGCGCTTGCCGGTGAGGTCGTCGACCACGTCGTAGCCCAGGCCGAAGTTCTTCACTTCGATCATGGTGAACAACAGGCCGGCCACGCCCACGCGGTTGGCGATGAAGTTGGGGCTGTCTTCGCAGCGCACGACGCCCTTGCCCACGGCGGTGGTCACGAAGGCTTCGAGCTGGTCGACCACCACGGCATCGGTGTACTGGGTCGGGATCAGCTCGACCAGGTACATGTAGCGCGGGGGGTTGAAGAAGTGGATGCCCAGGAAGCGCGAGCGCAGTTGCTCGGGCAGCACGTTGGCCATGGCCGTGATGGACAGGCCCGACGTGTTGGTGGCCAGGATGGCCTTGTCATTGACGAAGGGGGCGATCTTCTTGTACAGATCTTCCTTCCAGTCCAGACGCTCGGCGATGGCTTCGATGATCAGGTCGCAACCACGCAGCTCTTCGAGGTGCTCTTCGTAGTTGGCCTGCTGGATCAGCACGGCGTCGTCGGTCACGCCCAGCGGCGAGGGCTTGAGCTTCTTGAGGTTGTCGACAGCCTTGCTGACGATACCGTTCTTGGGGCCTTCCTTGGCGGGCAGGTCGAACAGCACGACCGGCACCTTGCAGTTGACCAGATGGGCAGCGATCTGCGCGCCCATCACGCCGGCGCCGAGCACGGCGACCTTGCGGACATTGAATCGACTCATGTTCTCTCCTAGCGGAACTCTAAGGGTGTGAGATGGCGCGAAGGGGCGGCGCTGCCGCGCCCTTCACGGCCTGTCGGATCAGAACAGGGCTTCGTCCAGCTCGGACAGGGGCTTCAGACCAGCCTTGGCGGTGATCATGGCCGTTTCGACTTCGGGCAGCAGCTTGGCGAAGTAGAAGCGTGCCACGGACAGCTTGGCCTTGTAGAAAGGATCGCTGTCGTTCTGCTTTTCCAGGGCGATCTTGGCCGACTGGGCGAACAGGTACGAGAACACCAGGTGGCCGACCACGCGCAGGTAATCAACCGCAGCGGCGCCGACTTCGTCGGGGTTCTGCATGCCCTTCATGCCGATTTCCATCGTGAAGGCCTGCACCTTCTGGCCCAGATCGGCCAGGGGCTTGGTGAACTCTTGCAGGGCTTCGTTGTCGGCGTTGGCCTTGACGAAACGGCCCACGATCTTGCCGAAGGCGGTCAGCTTGGCGCCGCCGTCACCCAGCACCTTGCGGCCCAGCAGGTCCAGCGATTGCACGGTGTTCGTGCCTTCGTAGATCATGTTGATGCGCGAATCGCGCACGAACTGCTCCATGCCCCACTCGTGGATGTAGCCGTGGCCGCCGAACACCTGCTGGCAGTGCGTCGTGGCGATGTAGGCGTTGTCGGTGATGAAGGCCTTGACGATCGGGGTCAGCAGGGCGACCAGGTCGTCCGACGCCTTGCGCACGGCTTCGTCAGGGTGGTTGTGGGCCTTGTCCAGCTCAACCGCGACGAAGTACACCAGGGCGCGGGCGCCTTCGGCGTAGGCACGGGCGGTCAGCAGCATCTTGCGCACGTCGGGGTGCACGATGATCGGGTCAGCGGCCAGGTCGGGGCGCTTCGGGCCCGACAGGGCACGCATCTGCACGCGGTCCTTGGCGTAGTTGACGGCGTTTTCGTAGGCGACTTGCGTCAGGCCCAGCGACTGGTTGCCCACGCCCAGACGGGCGCCGTTCATCATCACGAACATGGCGGGCAGGCCGCGGTGGGGCTTGCCCACCAGGGTGCCGACGGCGTCTTCCAGCACCATCTGGCACGTGGCGTTGCCGTGGATGCCCATCTTGTGCTCCAGGCCGCCGCAGTAGATGCCATTGCGCGAACCCAGCGAACCGTCGGCGTTCACGTTGTACTTGGGCACGGCGAACAGCGAGATGCCCTTCGAGCCTTCGGGGGCGTCGGGCAGGCGGGCCAGCACGAGGTGGACGATGTTCTCGGCCATGTCGTGTTCACCGGCCGAGATGAAGATCTTGGCGCCGGTGATCTTGTAGGTGCCGTCGGCTTGGGGGACAGCCTTGGTGCGCAGCAGGCCCAGGTCGGTGCCGCAGTGCGGTTCGGTCAGGCACATGGTGCCGGTCCACTCGCCGCTGGTCAGCTTGGGCAGGTACAGCTTCTTCTGCTCGTCGGTGCCGTGGGCTTCCAGGGCGGCGTGGGCGCCGTGGCTCAGGCCGGGGTACATGGTCCAGGCCTGGTTGGCCGAGTTCAGCATCTCGTAGATGGCCTGGTTGACCAGCATGGGCATGCCCTGGCCGCCCCATTCAGGGTCAGCGGCCAGCGCGGACCAGCCGTTCTCGATGTACTGCTTGTAGGCGTCCTTGAAGCCGTCGGGCGTCTTGACTTCGTGCGTGGTCTTGTCCAGCACGCAACCCTGGGCGTCGCCCACCAGGTTCAGAGGGGCCAGCACCTTGGAGGCGAACTTGCCGCCTTCTTCCAGCACCGCGTTGACGGTGTCGGCGTCCAGATCCGCGTAGGCGGGGATCTGCTTGAGTTCGTCAACAGCGCCCAGCAGTTCGTGGATCACGAAGTGCATGTCGCGCAGAGGGGGATTGTAGGAAGGCATCGTGAGGCTCCTCGGTGAAAAACCGCGACGCCACCTTGTGGCACGCGGGCAATGATCAGGGTTGTTGAGAGAAAGGGGGGTGAAACGACTTCAGGAGGTCTGCAACACCCCTGATGAAGCGGCCTGGGGCGCCGCCTGTCCAGGCGAGGGTCTCGCGGCATCCAGCGTGTAGTACTGGATCACGCGCTCGAACCCCGTGTGGGCCCTGTCGATCGCGCCCGGCGTGCGCAGGAAGCGCGCGTCGTGGTGCAGGGACAGGATCAGCCCATGGATCTCGAACAGCATCTGCATGGCGTCGGTGTCAGGGCGCAGGTGGCCCAGGTCGACGGCCTGCTGGATGGCGCGGTTCAAGGCGCCATGCCACATCAGCACCATGCCGGCCAGCGCGTCGCGCACGGGGCCGGGCCGGTCGTCGAACTCGACGGCGCCGCTGATGTAGATGCAACCGGAATCGATTTCAGTGGCCACGCGCGCGATCCAGCGGTCGAACAGCGCACGCAGGCGAGGCATGCCGCGCGGTTGCTGGATGGCGGGGCGGAAGACTTCTTCCTCGAAGCGCTCGTGGTACTCGCGGATCACGGAGATCTGGAGCTCTTCACGCGAACCGAAGTGGGCGAACACGCCCGACTTGCTCATGCCGGTGACCTCGGCCAGCGCGCCCAGGGACAGGCCCTCGATGCCCATCGAGGACGCCAGGCTCAGGGCGGCGTCCAGGATGGTGGCGCGGGTCTGCTGCCCCTTGTGCGCGGCGCCGGCACGGCCACGCTCGCGCACCGCCTCGGGGGCGGGCTTGGCGTCGTGGGGCATGGGGCTGCTGGTCACGGGCTCGGAATCCTTGCAGAGCGGCTGTCGAATAAAACGAACGGTCGTGCTATTTTGCAGAAATCTAGCGCCGCTGTGCAGACTCCGGCAAGTTTTTTTGTGGGGTCCGGGGCGTTTTCTCGGGTGTCTGTCACCTATCTGAAAGTGCACATCTGCACAGAATCAGGGTTAACCCTTTTGTTGCCGTCCGTTGGACGGGCGTCACCGAGCGATCGTGCCGGCCGATTGCGTCAAGCACGCGCACCTGCAGCGGAGTGTTGTGCCAAGACACCGCGAACGGGCGGTCAATCCCGCCCAACGGTTGAGAAAATCACACAAGGCGGCTATCTTGTACACAGGCGGGCCTGTGAAGGCTCCACGTTTGGTGTGTTCTCTCTTGTTATGGGGGGCGTGATGGACGTGCTGCAACTTGACGTGTCAGGCCGACCGCAGGCTTGGCTGTCGGTCAAGGATGCGGCGGTGCTCTACGCCAACGAGGGCGTGGCCTGGACGCTGGGCGAACCCTTCATGGTGCTGCGCGGCGGTATCCAGCGGCTCACCGGCCTGCAATCGCGGCTGGAACTGCACCCCATCATCGCGGCACGCGGCAGCATCCCCAGCCGGGCCTGGCGCCAGGTGCCGGCGCTGTCCAACCCCAAGCTCTTCGCCCGAGACCGGTGCATCTGCGCCTACTGCGGCGACCGCTTCCATTTCGACGACCTCACCCGCGAGCACATGATGCCCACCTCGCGTGGCGGCGAGGACACCTGGAAGAACTGCATCACGGCGTGCCGCGCCTGCAACAGCCGCAAGGGCAACCGCACGCCGCAGGAGCTGGGCTGGTCGCTGCACTACCTGCCCTACACGCCCAGCCTGCACGAGGACATGATCCTGCGCGGTCGGCGCATCGTGGCGGATCAGATGGAGTTCCTGCTGGCCAGCGTGCCGGCGCACAGCCGCCTGCGCGGGCTGGATTGACCTGCCGCCGTTGATCAGGCGGGTTTCGGGCCGGCCACGCCGCGCTCGACCACGTAGCTGGCCTGCGTGTGAAAGCGCGCATCGGCCGTCACCGGGTGGGCGGTGGCCTTGAAATCGCAACGCAACTGCTCGGGCGTCACGTCGATCAGGGCGTAGCCACGCTCGTCACCGCGCAGGTACAGCAGATCGGGGTTGCTGGCTTTCATCCACCCGTTGAGGAACTCGCTCAGTCCACGACTGCTGATGGACGAAGCCACGAACTCGCTGGCGATGATGGGGCTTTGCGGGTTGGTTGGATGCAGACGCAGGTTCGCGGCCACATGGCGATGCACATCGCCGCCCAGCACGACCACATCGGGCACGCGCGGCTGGGCGATGGCGGCCATCAGGCGCTCGCGCGCGGCCGGGAAGGCATCCCAGCCATCGCTGTACAGCAAGGCCTCGGCGCCCGGCGGCTTGAAGGTGCCGGGCGACATCTGCGTGCTCTGCGCGATGATCCGCCACGCGCCGCTGCTGGTGGCCAGCGACTGCGACAGCCAATGTTCCTGGCCTCGGCCCAGCATGGTGCGATCGGGCGCCTGGGTGGCATCGCAATGCCACAGCAGCTTGTCTTTCCAGAACGAGCGCGGCATGCCCGTGCAGGCCTGCTCGCTGCGGTACTGGCGCGTGTCCAGCAGCCAGATGTCGGCCAGTTGCCCCCAGCTGTACTGGGTGTGCATCTGAGCGTTCGGGCCCACGGGCGCGCGGCGCGGCGAGATGGGCAGGTGCTCGAAGTAGGCCTGATACCCGTGGGCGCGCACCTGCAGCAGCTGCTCGACGCTCATGCCGAAGTTGTCATGGTCGCCGTCGTAGTCGTTGCGGACCTCGTGGTCGTCCCAGGTCAGCAGCCAGGGATGCGTCTCGTGGCAGGCGCGCAGGTCGGCGTCCAGCTTGTAGCTGGCGTGGTGCACGCGGAAGCGCTCCAGGCTCAGCTCATCTTCCAGGCCGGACACGTGGCGGCGCACGCGGGCGCGGCCGATGGCGTTGGTTTCGTAGATGTAATCGCCCACGAAGACCACGGCATCCACATCGCTGCGGGCGATGTCGCGGTGCGCCGTGAAGTAGCCCTGCTCGTAGTGCTGGCAGGAGCCCAGCGCCAGACGCAAACGTTGCACCCGCGCCTGCGGATCAGGTGCGGTGCGGGTTCGGCCCACGCTGCTGGCCTGGCCGGCCGCGATGAAACGGTAGTGGTAGATGCGGTCGCTTTCCAGTCCGTCGACCTCGACGTGCACGCTGTGCGCGCGCTCGGGCAGGGCCAGGGCCTCGCCTTGGCGGACGATGCGGGCGAAGCGGGGGTCGTGCGCCACTTCCCAGCGCACGGGCACGGGCTGGGCCGGCATGCCGCCATCGGGCTGCAGGGGCTGGGGCGCCAGGCGCGTCCAGATCACCACGCTGGCGGGCAACGGCTCGCCGCTGGCCACGCCCAGGGTGAACACCTCGGCGGACTCGGCCCAGCCCTCCAGCACGGGCTGGCGCGCCGTGGTGTTGGCGAAGAGCTGGTGCCAGGCCAATGCGGCAGCCACCGGCCCGCTGAGTCGAAGAAAGTCGCGGCGTTGCATGTTCAAGCCGCGATTATGCGGGGCCCGCGCAGGGGCGCCGCGACACACCCGCACGACACGCACCGGCATCTCGCGGCACAATGGTCCGCAAGATGCCGGCCACCCGCATGCACCCAGCCGGCACACAGCAGGAGACCGCCATGCCCACGCGCCCGCCCAGCCCTGATCCCAGTGGCACCGCCAGCAACGACAACCCCTTCGCGGGCCTGAGCGCCGCCGGCCTGGGCTTCTTCCAGGACTGGATGAAGGCCGCCTCCAGCGCGCTGCCCAACCTGGGCGGCAGCGCCGCCAGCGCCGGTGCAGCGTGGACCATGCCCACGCTGGACCCGCAAGAGCTGGACAAGCGCATCCAGGACCTCAAAACCGTGCAGTTCTGGCTGGAGCAGAACGCCCGGATGATCGGCATGACGATCCAGACGCTGGAAGTGCAGCGCATGACCTTGCAGACCCTGCAGGGGATGAAGGTGCCGCTGGACGCGCTGCGCGAATCGCTGCAGGTCAAGGTGCCGCCCGTGTCACCGGCGCCTGCCGCGCCCAGCTCGCCGGCCTCGCCCTTCGCGCGCACCGCGGCGACGCCTGAGGCGCCCTCGGCCAACGCGGGCGGCCAGTCCGACGATGCGCCCGCCGCCGCTGACGAGGCCCCCGCGCCCCCCCCTGGCGTGAATCCCATGCAGTGGTGGAGCACGCTGACCGAGCAGTTCTCCAACCTGGCCTCGCAGGCTGTGCAAGCCGGCCAGGAGGCGATGACACCCCGCGCGACGCCCGCCAATGAGCCCAAGGCCGAAGACGGCGCCAAGCCCGCGCGGCGCGCCAACCCCACGGGCAAGCCTCGCACTGCCCGGCCCACCGCCTCGCGCAAGACACCGCCCAAGGCCTGATTTCAGAAGCCGGCAAGGCGATACCCCCTTTTGGGGGCCCCTCCAAGGGGATGGGCAAACCCCGTGCAGTTGTCCACACTGCGCAACCGTTGTGCTTGTCCTTCGAGGTTGCGCCATGATTGCTCGCTCATCTTCCCGCTGCCGGCCGATCCCCTTCACGGATCCGCTTCACGAAACGCCCGGACTGTCCCGGGCGGTGCGCTGGACGCCACCGCCGCCTTTCACGGCCGGCCTCGTGACGCCCAAGCCCGCAGCCGCTGCCACGAGCTGGATGTCGCGCCCCCTCGCAGGCCTGCACAGCGCCAACGATTCGGGCATGCGCGCACAGGCCGCACCAGTCCGGCCTTCAGCGGCCGCCTCCGCGCCCACCCGCACCGTGGCAACGGCCGTGCGCGCGCCCAGCACCCCGGTGCTGCGCCAGGCGCTGGCCCGCTACGACGGCCCCCATTCGCTGAGCGTGCGTTCATCGGCCACCGGCCGCCACTACCGTTTCCCCGAGCAGGGTTGCACGCAGGTCATCGACGCCGCCGACATCGCCCTGATGCGCCGCATCGAGGACATCACCCTGCTGTAACCACGGGTGACCGAGCGGCCACACCGGCATCCCCGTGCCGCTACAGTGTCGGCATGGACATCAACGTGGTTCGAGTACAACGCCAGAAGGACGTGCTGGCGGCCCTGAGGCAGGTGCTGCCCGAGCGCAGCCTGCTGTGGCACGACGAGGCCGTCGCCCCGTTTGAATGCGATGGCCTGAGCGCCTACCGGCAGCGCCCCCTGGTGGTGGCCTTGCCCGAAACCCATGAACAGGTCGGCGCCGTGCTCAAGGCCTGTCATGCGCTGGGCGTGCCCGTGGTGGCGCGCGGCGCGGGCACCGGCCTGTCGGGTGGCGCCCTGCCCCATGCCGATGGCGTGACGCTGTCGCTGGCCCGGCTGGACAAGGTGGTCCACATCGACCCGCTGGCGCGCACGGCCATCGTGCAGTGCGGCGTGCGCAACCTGGCCATCAGCGAGGCGGCCAGCCCCCACAACCTTTATTACGCGCCGGATCCGAGCAGCCAGATCGCCTGCACCATCGGCGGCAATGTGGCCGAGAACGCCGGTGGTGTGCACTGCCTGAAGTACGGCCTGACGATCCACAACGTGCTGCGCGTGCGCGGCTTCACGGTCGAAGGCGAACCGGTGGCCTTGGGCAGCGAAGCCATGGACACGCCGGGGCTGGACCTGCTGGCCGCCTTCATCGGCAGCGAGGGCTTGCTGGGCGTGGTCACCGAGGTGACGGTGCGCCTGCTGCCCAAGCCGCAGGTGGCGCGCTGCCTGCTGGCCAGCTTCGACGATGTGCGCAAGGCGGGCGATGCCGTGGCCGCCATCATCGGTGCGGGCCTGATCCCGGCGGGGCTGGAGATGATGGACCGCCCGATGACGCAGGCCGTCGAGGATTTCGTCAAGGCCGGCTACGACCTGGAGGCCGCCGCCATCCTGCTGGTGGAAAGCGACGGCACGCCCGAAGAGGTGGAAGAAGAGATCGCCCGGCTGCGCGAGGTGCTGATCCAGGCCGGCGCGACCCGCTGCGACCTGAGCCAGGACGAGGCCCAGCGCCTGCGCTTCTGGAGCGGCCGCAAGAACGCCTTCCCGGCCACCGGGCGCATCAGCGCCGACTACCTCTGCATGGACGCATCCATCCCGCGCAAGGCGCTGGCCACGATGCTCGAAGCCATCGAACAGATGCAGGCCTCGCACGGGCTGCGCTGCGTGAACGTGTTCCACGCGGGCGATGGCAACCTGCACCCGCTGATCCTGTTCGATGCGAACCAGAGCGGGCAACTGCAACGCGCCGAGGCCTTTGGCAACGACATCCTGCGCACCGCCGTGGACCTTGGCGGCACGATCACCGGCGAACATGGCGTGGGCATCGAGAAGCTCGATGCGATGTGCGTGCAGTTCACCGACGACGAGCGCGAACAGATGCTGGCCTTCAAGGCGGCGTTCGATCCGCAGGGGCTGCTGAACCCGGGCAAGACGGTGCCGATGCTGGCGCGCTGTGGTGAACTGCGCGGGGTGCGGCGTGGGGCCACGCTGGACAAGGCGCTGGCGGATCTGCCGAGGTTCTGAGCGCGGCAGACAGGCCTTGCGACGCGATGTCAATTGCGCAAAAGGCAGGGCTGCATCAACCCGGCTGGCTCATCCACGCGGGGGCGGTGCGTCCTCATGACCATCATCGCCATCCCTGCTGGCCAACCCGTCTTCCGACAAGTGATCGACACGGCGCAAAGCCTGGCGCAGCACGCCCAGCTGCGCATTGAAGCGCCGGCAGCCCGAGCAGATGACCAGGTGCATCTGCAGCGAAGCCCGCTCGGCCAGGCTCAGCTCACGGTCCTGTGATTCGGAGGCCAGGCGTGTGGCGTCGATGCACTTCATGCGGCAGCTCCTTCACCCGTGAACCAGCGCTCGCCCAGACAGGCGCGCAGGCCCAGCCGGGCACGGTGCATCAGCACGCCACAGTGGTTGGCGGTGATGCCCAGTTCGCCGCAGATCTCGGCGGTTTCCAGCCCCATCAATTCGCGCATCATGAAAGCCCGGGCGGGCACCTCGGGCAGGCGGGTCAGGCAAGCCTCGAACACCACCCAGAACTGGCGTGATGCCAGTGCGTGCTCGGGATTGCCCCATTCAGCGGGCTTGGTCTCCTGCGCCCAATGGCCTGTGTCGTCGAAGTGGCCCTGGATGTCGTGCTCATGCGCGGCCGTGTCATCGTCCAAGACCTGTTCACGGCGCCGCGCGCGTTGACGGAAGGTGTCCAGGATCTTGTTCTTCAGGATGCTCAGCACCCAGGTCTTGAGCGAAGCCCTCGATGCGAAGCGCTCGCTGCCCGCCAAGGCGGCTGCCAAGGCTTCCTGGACGGCGTCCTCAGCCTGGTGGTCGTCGCGCAATTGCAGCCGCGCGAAGCGCAGCATGTCGTGCCGCAGCAGGTGCACATAGGCAGCATCGAACAGGTCGGCGGTGGGGATGGACATGGGGAAACGCCTGGGGTTTCAAAAAAGTATAAGTGGCGCTGTAATGAACGCGGGGCTGATGCGTCCAATGGACAGTCGAGTGCGCAGTACCTGTTCCCTAGGGCTGTACCGGCTTCACGATGTGCTCATCAATCATCCACACATGAATGGAGAAAACCCCATGAACAAGACCAAGACCTCCCTGAGCCTGGGTTCGGCTTTCCTGGCCACGCTGACCCTCTCGGCCCAGGCCGGGCAGGCGAGCTTCACGTCGCAGACGCTGGACAAGGGCTACCAGGTGGCCGCAGCCGACATGGCCAAGATGGAGAACGACGGCGCCTCCGCCCCGATGGACCCCAAGCACGCCGACGGCAAGTGCGGTGCCGACAAGGCCAAGATGGGCAAGGCCAAGGACGGCAGCTGCGGTGCGTCCAAGCCGCATGCGGGCAAGAAGCGCGCGGATGGCAAGTGCGGTGAAGGCAAGTGCGGCGCGTCCAAGCCGGCCAAGGCCGCCAAGAAGGCCTCCGCCCCCGCCAGCGGCATGTAAGACGATCGCCTGGCGAGTCCTCTCATGACCTCCATTCAGCCCTTCAACGTGCGGGGCGCGGGCCTGGGCCTGCGGCGCGAACTGCTGCCCGACCTGCTCACGCAGGTGCCCGACAGCATCGGCTTCTTCGAGGTGGCCCCGGAGAACTGGATGGGACTGGGAGGCCGCCAGGCGCGGCAGTTGCGGCAGCTCACCGAGCGGCATGCCTTCGTCTGCCACGGTCTGTCGCTGTCATTGGGCGGGCCGCGTCCGCTGGACGTGGCCCTGCTCGACGGCATCCGCGCGTTCATGGACGCGCATGGCATCGCGCTCTACACCGAGCACCTGTCGTGGTGCGGTGACGAGGCGGGGCATCTGTACGACCTGCTGCCCCTGCCCTTCACCGACGAGGCCGTTCGCCATGTGGCCACGCGCATCCGTCAGGCGCAGGACATCCTGGGGCGGCGCATCGGAGTGGAGAACACCTCGACCTACCTGGTGCCACCCGGGGCGCAGATGGACGAGGCGGCCTTCGTGGACGCGGTGGTGCGCGAGGCCGACTGCCTGCTGCACCTCGATGTCAACAATGTGCACGTCAACAGCGTGAACCATGGCGCCGATGCCATGGCCTGCCTGCACGCCCTGCCTCTGGACCGTGTCGCCTATGTGCATGTGGCCGGCCACTACGTGGAGCCCGATGGCCTGCTGGTGGACACGCATGGGGCCGATGTGATCGACCCGGTGTGGGCGCTGCTGCGTGCGGCCTACGAGCGCTGCGGGCCGGTGCCCACCTGCCTGGAGCGCGATGTCAACATCCCGCCGCTGGCCGAGCTGATGCCCGAGGTGATGCGCATCGCCCGGCTGCAGTCCGAGGTGGCGTCTTCCCGCCGCTTGCAGCAGGAGGCCGCATGAGCACGGATCAAACCTCCTTGCGGGCCTTTCAGCAAGCCTTGGGGCTGCACCTGAGGGATCCACGTCGTGCGCCACGGCTGGCCGGTTTGGCGGCCCGGCGCGCGGGCATCTATGGCGAGCTGGTGTTCAACAACCTTGCGGGTTTGCTGAGCCCCTGCTTTCCGGTGACGCAAGCCGTGCTGGGCGCACGCTGGTCACGGCTGGTGCGCCAGTTCTGCCGTGAAGGGCAATGCGAGACGCCGCTGTTCCGCGAAGTGCCCGGCGAGTTCATGCGCTGGCTGCTGGCCACGGCAGACACGGATGTGCCGCTGCCACCGTGGCTGCGCGAGCTGGCGCATCACGAATGGAGCGAGCTGGCGGTGGAGACGGCACCGTTCGATGAAGCGCCGCGCTGGGTGGACATTGCAGCAGCGTCGGATTCCCCTGTGCATTGGCATGATCAGGTGCCATGCATCAACCCGGCTCTGATGAACCTTCACTACCAATGGCCGGTGCACCGCATCGGCCCAGACTTCCGGCCACGCAGGCCCGTGCCCACCTTCATGCTGGTCTACCGAGACCGCGAAGAGGCCGTGTGCTTCGCGCAACTCAACGCGGTGTCGTCACGGCTCTTGCACATCGCCAGCACGAGCGGGCTCACCGCACGCAAGGCCTGCGAATCCGTGGCCACAGAGCTGGGGCAAGCGGGCTCGCCTGAACTGGTGGCGCAGGCACTGACGCAACTGCAAACCTGGCGCATGCAAGGCGTGCTGTGGGAGAGCGACGATGCAGAGAATAACGATGCGATTTGACCTGATCACCGAGCGGCTGCTGGCCGCGCTGAACGAGGCCGGCCGATGGTTGGGGCCACTGGGCCTGCGCCTGCTGCTGGGCTGGGAGTTCCTGGAATCCGGGCTGGAGAAGCTGCATGGCCAGAACTGGTTCGCCGACATCCAGGGCCAGTTCCCGTTTCCCTTCAACATGATCCCGCCAGACGTGAGCTGGCAGATGGCCACAGGTTTCGAGCTGGTGGGCGGCGTGGCGCTGATGCTGGGCGTGGGCACGCGCTTCTTCGCCATCTCACTGCTGGTACTGACGCTGGTGGCCACCGCAGCCGTGCACTGGCCCATGGACTGGCAGACGCTGGCCGACCTGCGCCAGGGTTATGTCATCACCGACGACGGGCACGGCAACTTCAAGCTGCCGCTGATCTTCATGGTGATGCTGCTGCCGCTGATGCTGGGCGGGCCGGGCAGGCTGAGCGTGGACGAGGGTGTGTGGCGGTGGTGGCGGCGTTCACGCCAGCCCGTTGCGGCCTGAGGCTCAGGCTTCTCGCCGCGCGCGGTAGAGCATGTCCAGCGTGATGTGCCGCACCTCCAGCTTGCTCTGCTCGATGTGGGCACGAAGCAGCCGCTGGGCCTCGTCGGTTCGGCGACGGCTGATGGCGCGGATGATGCGGGCATGCTCGTCGTACGTCACCTGCACGCGGGCGGGCTTGGTGAAATCCAGCCGGCGGATGATGCGGATGCGCTCGGTGATGTCGTCGTGCACGCGGGCCATCTCTTCGTTGCCGGTGGCGCGCACCAGGGCGCTGTGGAACTCTTCGTCCATGCGGTCGACCATGGCCTGCACCGGATGGCGCTCGGCCTCGGCCACCAGCCAGGTGTCGGCCAGGGCCTTGAGCACGGGGCGCTCCTCGGCCTCGCACAGCTTGGCGATGGCGTGGGTTTCGAGCAGCACGCGCAGGTCGTAGAGCTGGTCGAAGACTTCGAAGTTGAGCGGTGCCACCTGCCAGCCGCTTTTCGGAAACACCAGCAGAAAGCCCTCGCGCTGCAGGCGCTGCAGGGCCTGGCGCAGTGGCGTGCGGCTGACCTGCAGGCGATCGACCAGGTCGCTTTCGCTGAAACGATCGCCCGGCAGCAGCACGAAATCGAAGATCATCTGCTTGATCTGGCCATAGGCCCGATCCGCCAGCGAGGGCGCGCCGGTGGCCAGGCCGGAGAACGGTGCCGTGGGAGCGATGATCTTCATGCGGGCGTCAAGACGAAAGCAGGCGTGGCGGAATCATGAGGGCATGGGGATCATGCTCACATGGGCGGAGACGATTTTCCACTGCGAACCCAGGCGCACCCAGGTCTGCGTCTGGAAACCATGCAGATGGGTGTCGCTGCGCTTGAACTCGCACATCGCGATCGCCATGTCGTTGCCGAAGGCGGTGATGCGCACGTCGTGCAGCGTGCGGGTGAAGTTGGGGGCGGGCACGCTTTCGCGGTAGGCCACCAGGGCCGCGTGGCCCAGCTGCTTGTCGGCGATGCCGTAGCGCGTGGTGGCCGTGCTGTCCCAGAAGAAGTTGTTGAGCGCCTCGACGTCGTTGGCCATCAGGGCCGATTCGTAATCCAGGAAGATGGCCGTGACTTCGCTGACGACCTCGGCATGGTTGATGTCTCTCGTGTCCATGGTGTCAGGCGGCCTTGGGCTGGTTGTTCTTGAGACGGTCAGCCATGTAGGCGCGCCAGCCGCCGAAGTGGCTGATGTCGTCGGCGCCTTGCAGTCCTGCCGGTTCGCAGATGAAGCCCTTGACCCAGCTGCCATCAGCCAGTTCGACCGAGCCCAGGCCCAGCGGCGGCGGGATCAGCGCGAGGAAGGAGCCCACGGCGGACATGGGCACGGCATAGACCTCCAGCGCGATGGCATGGCCGGGCTCGGCATCAGGCGCCACGCGGGCCAGGCCGGGCTTGGGGGGCACGGTGCCGGGCAGCGCGTGCAGCGTGTAGTGCGGCGAGGTGGTGGTGGCCTGCACCAGGCGCGCGCGGCGCTCGGTGAGCTGGGTGTGCAGCGGCATGCCCTGCAGGTGGGCGCCGACCACGGCCAGCAGCAGCTCGGGCTCGGCGGCGGGTGTGGCTTTGACAGGCGTTGCGAGATCGGCTTCGGTCGCGGTGGTCAGGTGGTGGCCCAGCGGCAGCGTGGTCAGCAGTCGCTGCCAGCAGGCGCCGACATCGGCCAGCGCGGCGTCACGGCCGCCAGGGGCGATCAGCGTGATGCCGAAGGGCATGCCCGAGGGCAGC
>DXIO01000087.1 GCA_019112875.1 Candidatus Aquabacterium excrementipullorum | reverse complement strand
GAAGCACTTCTTGCCCAGCAGCGCGTTGCCGCCGTAGCCAGAGCCATACGACCAGATCTCGCGGGTCGAGGGGTAGTGGACGATGTACTTGACGGTGGGGTTGCAGGGCCAGACGGAATCCTTCTGACCGGCTTCCAGCGGGGCGCCCACGGTGTGCACGCAGGGCACGAACTCGCCATCGGTGCCCAGCACGTCGATCACGCCCTTGCCCATGCGGGTCATGAGCTTCATGTTGACGGCCACGTAGGCGCTGTCGGAGAGTTCGACGCCGATGTGGGCGATGTCCGAGCCCAGGGGGCCCATGCTGAAGGGCACCACGTACATGGTGCGGCCCTTCATGGCGCCCTTGAACAGGGCACCTTCGCCGGTCTGCAGCTTGGCGCGCATTTCAGCGGGCTCGCACCAGTTGTTGGTGGGGCCGGCATCTTCCTTGCGATCGGTACAGATGAAGGTGCGGTCTTCGACGCGGGCCACGTCCGACGGGTCGGTCACGGCCAGGTAGCTGTTGGGGCGCAGCTCGGGGTTGAGCTTCTTGAAGCTGCCCGCGTTGACCAGCAGGTTGCAAAAGCGGTCGTACTCGTCCTGCGAGCCATCGCACCAGACGATGTCCTTGGGTTGCACGAGGGCGGCGATTTCGGCCACCCAGGCAATCAGTTTCGCATTCTTGACGTAGGCGGGGGCGTTCACCTGCGCCGCTTGTGCGGATGTGGTCATGACAGAAGCTCCAAAGTTGAAAACAAAGTCTCGACAGCACAAACATCAATGAAATCAATGAGTTGTGTGCTCTCGGCACCTTGCTCGAGCGATACTTCCGGCCCCTGGGCGGGTCTTCACGGGGTATTCAAGCCCCATGCCAGACCTGCGCCGGCCCCGTGTCCACCACCAGGGCGTCTTTCATCAAGGCGTCACCAGCGAAGGCTTCGGGGTCTGTGAACCGAGCCCGCCATTTTAGTTCAGTCCTCATTTTCTGGCGGTATCCCTGCTTCGAGGGGTTGCCCGGGGAGGACAAACACCGTGCCAACTAATTCACATGGTGCACTCCCGCACCCAGGTGGATCGTGAGGGGCTCCACAATATGGCAAACGCGTTCACGCCCCCTTCTCAATGACGTCCATTGAACTCGACGCGCTGGCGTTCAGCGCACGCATTGCTGCGATCACCGTCCTCCTCAGTTTCCCGCTGGCCGTGCTGGCTGCCTCCTGGACAGGGCGCCGGGGGCTCCGTGGCCGTTGGGCGCTCGATGCCCTGCTGCTGCTGCCGCTGGGTGTCTCGCCGGCGGTGATCGGCTGGGCGGTCGTCAGCCTGCTGGGCCCCGAAGGGCCGGCCGGCGACTGGCTCTCCAAGGGTCAGGGCTGGAGCGCCGCCGTGGCGCCCCAGGGGCTTGTCCTGGTCGCCTCCTGCCTGGTGCTGCCGCTGATGATCCGCACGATGCGGCCCGCCTTCGAGGCGGTCGACCTGCTGCAGCTGCAGACCGCCCGCACCCTGGGGGCCACCCGCTGGAGCGCCTGGTGGAGCGTGACGGTGGCGCAAACGGCGCCCTTGCTGCTGTCGGCCGCGGCGCTGGGCTTTGCCGCCGCCTGGGGCGAATCCGGCGCCTCGGTGGTGCTGGCCGCAGCCTTGCAGACGCGCTGGCCGGCCAGCGCCCCGGACACCGTGACGGTGCCGCTCACCCTGCTCAGCGCGATGCAGACCGAACGCGGCCAGGGCATCGCACTGCGCCTGAGCCTGTCCTCGCTGGGCGTGGCGCTGGCGGCCATGCTGCTCAGCGAATGGGCACGCCAGCGCTGGCGCCGACGCGCCCTGCCCCTGGATGCGCGGGGGGTGAGCCGATGAGTGCGCCCCACAACCACCACGCACCGCCGCCCGTGCCGCCGGCCCCCCTGGCGGTGGAACTGCGCCTGCGGCGCAACGGCCTGGACGTGCAGGCCCAGTTCCGCGTGGCGCCCGGCCATGTCTGCGCCCTGGTGGGCCGTCCCGGCTCGGGCAAGACCGCCCTGATGCAGTGCGCCGCCGGCCTGATCCCGGCGCAGGCCGGCCGGGTGTCCGTGGGCACGGACGTGCTCTACGACAGCCCGACCGGCCTCAACAAGGCGCCCGAGGACCGCCGTTTCGCCTGGGTGGACGGCCGTGGCCTGCTGTTCCCGCACATGAACGTGCGGCGCAACCTGGAATACGGCTACAAGCGCGCACCGGCCCCACGCCACCACATCGACTACGAGTCCGTGCTGGACTGGCTGGACCTCAAATCCATCCTCGGCGTCTGGCCGCACCAGCTGGCGCCGGCCCAGCGTCAGCGCGTGGCCCTGGCGCGCGCGCTGCTGTCCATGCCAAGCGCCCTCTTCCTGCGCGACCCGCTGGGCCAGGTCCCGACGCACGAGCAGGCGCCTTTGCTGGAACTGCTGAGCGAATTGCGCATGCGCTTTCGCCTGCCCATCGTGTTCATGAGCCCGCGCATCGACGAGGCCATCCGGCTGGCCGACGATGTGGTGATCCTGCACGAGGGCCGGGTGGCCAGCGCAGGCCCCCTGGCGCGCGTGCTGTCCGACGTGTCGCTGTCGACCTTCCTGGAAGGCGTGCACGCGGGCTGTGTGCTGGAAGGCCGTGTGAGCCACCACGACATCGAATGGCTGCTGACCGAGGTGGACGTGGCCGGCCAGCGCATCACCGTGCCGGCCCTGTTGCAGGCCGAGGGCAAACGCGTGCGGCTGAAGATCCGCGCACGCGACATCAACATCCACCGCGAGCCCCTGGTCGACACCAGCATCAGCAACCAGCTGCGGGGCCGCATCACCCAGGTCATGCTGGCCGGCCACAACGGCTCCTATGGCGCCGTGGCCGTCGAGCTGCACCGCCTGCTGGACCTGCACGACACCTCGCCGCCGCCGGCCGAGGCGATCGCCTGGAGCCTGATGACGCGGCGCACGATCGAGCAGATGGGCCTGGCGCCAGGGCAGGATTGCGTGGTGAGCTTCAAGGCCATGGCGGTGACGGTGGCGCCGCGGCTGTGAGGGCGCAGGCGGCGCGGCTCTTGCTATCCTCCACGACATGACCTCGCCCCGCCAACTCCTGTCCGTCAACGTGGCCCAGGCCCGCCACCTCACGATCGACGGCCGCCAGATCCTCACCGCCATCGACAAGCAGCCCGTCAGCACACTGGAGACGCCCACGCGCATCGCCGTGGCCGCGCTGGGCCTGGCCGGCGACGAGCAGGCCGACCCGACCGTGCATGGCGGCCCCTCCAAGGCGGTGTACGCCTACCCGCACGAGCACTACGCCTTCTGGCAGACCGTGCTGGCGCAGGCGGGCAAGGCGGGTTGGGGCGATGCCGCCAAGCATGGCCTGCTGGGCGAGAACCTGACGATCACCGGCCTGCTGGAAACCGACGCGTACATCGGCGACGTGCTGCGTTTTCCGGACTGCGCGCTGGCCGTGAGCGAGCCGCGCCAGCCCTGCTACAAGCTGGAAGACAAGCTGTTCCGCCAGGCCTCCAAGATGATGGTGCAGTCGGCCTTCTGCGGCTTCTACCTGGCGGTGCGCCAGGGCGGCACCATCGCGGCGGGCGAGGCCTACGAGATCGAGCCGGGCCCGCGCGAGGTCAGCATCCGCGATCTGTTCCGCGACCGGATGTCGCGGCGCAAGAACGTCTGAACACGCGGCGAAGGGATCAGACCTTCGCGCGGCGGCGCACCAGGCCGCCCAGCACCGCCAGCCCGCCCAGCACCATCGCCAGGCCTTGCGGCTCGGGCACGGCGGCGACCGCCAACTGCCCTTGCAGCAAGCCCGAGCGATCGATGTTCAGGGCCTGGCCGGAGCCCAGTTGCACAGGCCCTCCCTGCGTGAGCTGCTGATGGGCGGCGAACGTGAGCGTCAGTTCATCGCCCACCACGGCCTCGAAGCTCAGGTTGATCTGCTGCGAGCCATCGGTTGTCCACAGGCTGTCGTGGCTGGCCAGGCTTTGCGTGCCGCGCGACACGTCCAGGCTCAGGCCGATCTCGCCCTGGCCCGTCAAGCCGCCGAACAAGGCATCGGCGCTGCCGCTGAAGCTCACGCGCACACGGGTGCCCGCGGCCTCACCGGCATCGCCCACGATCAGCAGGCGCAGGCCACCCAGGGCCAGGTCCTGCGTGAGGCTGAAGCCGGACACCGTGGCATCGGTCGTGGCCGCCACGTTCCAGTACTGCGAGGCCGACAGCTGGATGTCGGTCGTGGCGGAACCACTTTGCGTGTCGACCGACACGAGATGGCTGTAGCCCTGGTCGAGCGAGGCGCCGCCCAGCGATTGGACGCCGGACGCCTGGCTGTCGAACAAGGTCCGCTGCCCCGGCACGGACAAGTCCTGCAGGGAACCGAGGGTGGTGAGGCCGGCGCTCCGCCCATCGACGCTGCCCGACTGATCCAGCAGGTCGAAGGCCACGCCAGTTTCCACCAGGGACCAGTGCGCGGCATGCGCCGGGGCCTGCGAGGCGAGGACCAGGCCCAACGCGATCAGGGTGTGGCGAAAGGTGGATGAAGGGCTCATCGTGCGGACTCCAAGGCGTGATCAGCCCATCAGGGCAGTTGGGTGTAGCGGTTGCGCGGGCCGGGGGCCACGCCGGTCGGGTTGGCGCGCAGGTAGGCCTCGAAGGCATCGGTGTCCACCGCGCCGCCCAGGCGTTGCGTGCCGTTGCGCAGCGCATAGAACTGGTCGCCGCCATCGGCCAGGAAGCTGTTGACGGTGATGCGGTAGCTGGCGGCGGGGTTCACGGTCACGCCTTTGATCTTCAGGCTGGCGGCGCCGATCTTGTTGCAGGCCGGCGCGCTGGCACTGAAGGCGTAGCTCAGGGTGCCGGAGACCTGCAGCATGCGGTTGAAGGGCTGGCCGGCCACGGGGCCATCGACCGGGTAGCCCTGCGTGCAGCCGGTGAACTGCTGCTCCAGCGCCAGTTTGAGGTCGGCACCGGTGAGCGTCATCGTGACGAGCGAGTTGCCGAAGGGCTGCACCGTGAAGGCCTCGCCGTAGGTGACCTGGCCGTCGATCTTGCCGGGGGCGCTGTAGGGCAGGTCGGCACGGATGCCGCCCGGGTTCATCAGCGCGACCACGGCCTCGCCGAAGCCGACGTCATCGGTGGCGTCGAGCTGCGCGTCGGCGATCACGTCGCCCAGGCTGGATTCGCCGGCGGCGGTGGCGTCGCGCGACAGCGTGGCGGTGATGCGGCCGATCACACGGGTGGCGGGCGCCTGCGCCTCGGCCTGGTAGTGCGTCACCACCGCCTTGAGCGATTCGCTCTCGGCCACGGTGCTGTTGTTGGGGATGCTGATGTTGTTGGCGGCGACGCTGCGCACATCGTGCGTGCGGGTGTCCAGCACCAGGTCGATGTCGGAGACCATGCGGCCGTACTGGCCGGCAGAGGTCACCCGCACGGGCACGCTGGCTTTGTTGGGCAGCAGGCAGTTGTAGGCCTGGTGCGTGTGGCCGCTCACGACCAGGTCCACCGCCGGATCCAGGCGCTTGGCGATGTCCACGATGGCGCCGGACACGCCCGTGCAGCCATTGGCACCACCCGAGACGATGGTGCCGCCTTCGTGCACCAGCACCACCACGGCCTCGATGCCCTGGGCCTTGAGCTGCGGGATCAGCGCGTTGACGGTGTCGGCCTCGTCCTTGAACGACAGGCCCGCCACGCCCGAGGGCGACACGATGGTGGGCGTGCCCTTGAGCGTCATGCCGATGAAGGCGACTTTGTGGCCCAGGAAGTCCTTGACGCCCACGCCGGGCAGCAGCGTCTGGCCGCTGGCCGTGTCGACCACGTTGGCGGCCAGGAAACCAAATTGCGCGCCCTTGAACTGGCCGCTGGTGCCCAGGTCGGCGGCCAGGCCCTTGCCGGAATAGATGTCGGTGGGATGGTTGCCGCCGTGCTGCATGCGCAGGATCTCGGCCTTGCCTTCGTCGAACTCGTGGTTGCCCACGGCGTTGAAGTCGATGCCGATGCGGTTCATGGCCTCGATGGTGGGCTCGTCGTGGAACAGGGCCGACACCAGCGGGCTGGCACCGATCATGTCGCCGGCCGACACCACGGCGTTGAGCGGGTTGGCGGCCTTGAGCTCGGCCACCTTGGTGGCGAAGCGGGCCACGCCGGGGTTGCTGCCCGAAGCCTCGATGTTGCCGTGGAAATCGTTGAAGCCGATCAGCTTGACCTTGAGCGTGCTGCCCACGCCCGAAGCTTGCGCGGCGCTCAGCAGCCTGACGCGCTCGGCGGCCGTGAGCTGGCCGGCCTTCTGCAGATCGAAGGACACGCGCGAGACATGCGACACGAAAGCGGCCTGGCTGGCCCAGGGCTGCTCGTCGCCGAAGGCATCGTCCAGCGTGGCGCAATCGGCGGAGAGCACGCGGTTGGCCAGGCCCGTGTCATAGGCGCCGAAGCTCACGTTGCCCGAGGCGCTGCCGATGGTGCAGGCCGGTGTGGCGGCTTGCGCGCCAGCGCAGCTCAAGGCGCTCGCGAGCACAAGGGCCAGTACGGTGGGGTGGTGCTTGATGGTCATGGTGATCGGGTGTCCTGCGGGCTGGGGGTTGAGGAAAGCACTCAGCGCGCCAGGCGGCGGCGCCCCATGAAGCCCAGCAGGCCGATGCCGGCGACCACCATGGCGGCAGCGTCCGGCTCGGGCACGGCGGTGACGGTGAAGGCGGTGGTGTTGGGCACCACGGCGGCGTAGGCCCCGTTGCCGCGGTCGGTCCAGTTGGCCACGTCCGAGACCAGGGCCTTGTAGTCGGCCAGGCTGGTCAGGCTGCTGCGGTCGCCCGTGTACTCGGCGTAGTCGCTGCCCGCACCCAGCTTGACGGCACCGGCGCCGATGCTCAGGCCGGTGTTGGTCAGCAGGCCCTGGTCCGCCGTGAAGCCACCGGTGGAGATGGCGGCCACGAAGGTGGTGGGCGCGGTGGCGCTGGCACCCTGGTACAGGTAAACCGTGTCGTTGTCCTGGCTGATGCCGTAGTTGGTGCTGCCCGAGACGCTGGCGCGGCTGAGGGTGCCCAGCGAGGCGCTCAGGTTGGTGGTGTCCGTGCTGGAGAAGCGGATGACGGTGCCGGCGGCGATCACGCTGCTGCCGGTGTTCCAGGCGTGGTAGCTCTCACCGCTGTTGAAGGAAGAGCCGTCCCATTCGTTGTCGGTGAAATAGAACTGGGAGTTGGCCGCCAGGTCCACGAAGGTGACCAGGGACCAGCCGTCCTCGTCGGCGTTGAAGGCGGTGAAGGCCAGGTCGCCGGACGACACGGCATGGGCATTGAAGGCGACCACGGCGGTGGCCAGGGCGAGGATCGAGCGCTTGAACATGGTGGTACTCCGTGAAGGTGCGGTCCGCGAAGCGGGCCGTTCTGGAGACCATGCTAGGAAGCGTCTTTGAATCGAGCATGACACCGTGTGAGCCATTGGGCGGGCCTGGCCTGTGTGTCATCAGGCTTTCGCAATCACACGGCAGGCGCACAAAGCGCCCGTGTCACTCGGAGGGCGTGACCTGCGGATTGCGCACGCCAGCGGCCACATGGCCTGCGGGCACGTGCGGCGCGGCGTTTTCGACGTGCCCGGTCTGGTCGTCGAAGAAGAAATCGGGCTCGAACTCGCGCAGGAAAGCACCCTTGGGCAGGCCGCCCAGGAACATGGCCTCGTCGACATCGATGTGCCAGTCCATCAGGGTGCGGATGGCGCGTTCGTGGGCCGGCGCACTGCGCGCGGTGACCAAGGCCGTGCGCAGGCGCATGGGCGAGGGGCCATGGGTTTGGCCGGGCGGTGCGTCGTCGGGCTTGGCGCTGGCCTGCTCAAGCGCACGCAGCGCATGCAGGGCCAGCAGCAGCGGCTTGAACGGGCCGGCCGGCAGCGGCTTGCTCGCCTGCTCGACCTCGTGGCGCTGGAAGGCGTCCAGCCCGCCGCTCTGGAAGACCTGCTCGGCCTCGTCGGAGAACAGCACGGCATCGCCGTCGAAGGCGATGCGCACTTCATCGGGGTGGGCCTGGCCACCACGGGCCGCATGGGGCAGCACGCGCGCGGCGGGCACCCCGGCGGCCAGGGCCGAGCGCACGTCGGCGTCGTTGGCGGACAGGAACAGGTGTGCCCCCAAGGGGCGCAGGTACTGCCAGGGGGAGCGCCCGCGCGTGAACACGCCGCGCTCGATGGGCAGGCCGTAATGCTGGGCCGAGCGGAATACGCGCAGGCCCGAGGCGGGGTCGTTGCGCGACAGGATCACGACCTCGACGCGCGGCGCGCCGGGGGCATTGAATGCCAGCAGCTTGCGCACCAGCTGGAAGGCCACGCCCGGGCGGGCCGGCGCCTCCAGCCGGTCGAGCTGCAATTGCATGTAGGCGCGGTCGTCCGAGGCTTCGAAAAGCTCGTTCTCCTCTTCGAAATCGAACAGGGCACGGGAGGAGATGGCGACGACCAGTTGGCCTTCCAGCGATGCGGGCATGGGGCCAGTGTAACGGGGTCCGGGCAAGCAGGAGTCCCCAGGGGGTCAGACGATCACACCACCATCCACCACGATCTCCTGCCCGGTGATGTTGCGCCCGCCCTCCCCCGCCAGGAAGCGCACGGTGGCCACGACGTCGGACGTCTCGTTGGGCCGCTTGAGCGCCATGCCCATGGCCTGCACGTAGCGGTCGAGCACCACGTCCTCGCTCACGCCCTCGGCCTGGGCCTGGTCGGCCCAGCGCTGGCGCATGCGGTCCACGGCGATGGCGCCGGGGGCCACCACGTTGGCGGTGACGCCATGCGCGCCCACCTCCAGCGCGGCGCTGCGCGTGAGGCCGCGCAAGGCCCATTTGGACGTGGCGTAGCTGGCCCGCCCGGCGCGCCCGCGCATGCCATGCGTGCCGCCGATGTTGATCACGCGGCCGGCGCCCTGCCGGCACATCACGGGCAGCAGGTGCGACATGGTGATGAAGGGGCCGCGCAGGTTGGTGGCCATCACGTGGTCGAAATCCTGCAACTGCAATTGGCCGACCGGGTCGCCCAGCGGCCCGGGGATGCCGGCGGCATTGACCAGCACGTCGATGCGGCCACTGGACCAGGCCAGGAAGGTCTCGACCGCAGCGGCCATGGCGGCCTCGTCGCACACATCGGCGGTGAGCACGCAGGCACGGCGGCCCAGTGCGCGGATGCGCGCGGCGGTGGCTTCGAGCGCCTCGGTACGACGGCCGAGCACGCCGACATCGCAGCCGTCTTCGGCCAGCGCGATGGCCACGTCGCGGCCGGTGCCGCTGCTGGCGCCGGTCACCAGGGCCACGGGCCGGCCGGTGTCATGGGGATCGCTGGTCATGCCTGCATCACTTTCTCGATCACGGTCTTGTCGAACTGGCGCTCGCGGGCCAGGGCCTGGGCCTTGTAGATGGAGCTGCCCGCGCGCGATGGGTAGGGCAGCTTGATCACGTTGGGCTCGCAGCGCACGTGGCTGGTGGACGGGCCGCTGAGCAGGCGGCTGTCGTACTCGTCCCACTCGACGTTGTAGAACAGCGGGTAGGCATCGCTGGCGGCGTATTCCAGGAAGAGGATGCGGCGCTGGCGGCCCGAGTGGTTGGCGCCCGAGCCATGCATGGTCATCGGGTGGTGGATGGAGACCGTGCCGGCCGCGCCGGTGAGCGAGGCGGCCTTGGCCACGTCCACGCCCTGCGCGAGCACATCGACCGCGCCGACGAAACCGAACTCGGGGTCATGGTGCTCCAGCAGCGGGCCCAGGTGGCTGCCGGGCAGCACGTGCATGGCGCCGTTCTCGGTGGACACATCGTCGATCATCACCGAGGCCACGCAGGTGTCCATGTTGGTGTGTGGCGCGAAGGCCCAGTCCTGGTGCCATTCCAGCGGCGAGCCGGCGCGCGCGGCCTTCATGTTCATCTTGCTGTGGTTCAGGCGGACGTTGTCACCGCAGATGCGCTGCACCAGCTTGAAGATGGCGGGGTGCGTGGCCATGGCAAGGTAGAGCGGGTCCACGCGGTGCGGCTTCTTGATGCGCTGCACCAGCGGGGCCTCTGGCGTGTGGCCGGATTCGAAATCGAAGATGGCGTTGTCTTCCGTCAGGCCTCGGGCCTGGGCCGTGACGCGGTCGGTGACGGCCTGCAGCTCGGCCACGTCCTGCGGGCTGAGCGCGTTGGGGATGAGCACATACCCTTCTTCGCGGTACTGCTGGTACATCTGCTCGAGATTCATCGTCGTGTCCTCTTCGTGGGTCGGTGCGGCCATGCGGGCCGCGAGATTCTTGTGATGCCTTGGATCGCTAAGGCCTGACGGGCAGATCGGTAACGACCATGTGCGCCTTGTGATGGGTGATGCACAGCGGCAGGCGGGCCCGCCGCGCGGCGAGCTGCGCGGTCGCGCCACAGGCCCAGAACACGGGCAACTCGTCGGGGTGGAGTTCTTTCAGGCCATGGCCGCCATAGGAGTCGGCCAGGTCGTCGATGCCGATCAGCGCGGGCGTGCCGATGTGCACGGGCTCGCCATGGAACATGGGGTAGTGCTGCGAGATGGTGATCGCGCGGATCGCATCGCGGGCCCGCAGCGCCCGCATCGACACGACCAGCGGGCCGCCGAAGGGGCCGGCCTCGGCCGTGGGCACGCTGGTCACGTACATGGCCGAGACGTTGCCTTCGTCGAGGTGGCGCAGGCGCACGCCGTGACGCTGCAGCACCCCTTCGAACGAGAAGGAGCAGCCCAGCACGAAGGCGACCAGGTCGTCGCGCCACAGCTCGGCGATGCTGCGCGGCGTGTCCACCGGCTCGCCATCGCGGAACACGGTGTAGCCGCCGACATCGGTGCGCAGGTCGAGATCGGCGCCCAGCTCGGGGATGAAGGGCTCGCCCGGGCGGCTGCGACCCAGCACAGGCAAGGCCCGCGGGTTGAGCGCGCAGTAGGTGGCGAAATCCTCCGCCTGGGCCTGCGGCACGATCATCAGGTTGCCCTGCACGAAGCCGCGCGCCAGGTGGTTGGTGAAGCCCAGGTGCGCACCGCTGCGGATCGCGGCGCGCACGGCGGCGGGCGAGGTGGTGTCGAAATCGAGCGTGGTGGCCGGGGTACAGGTGCTCATCGCGGCATCCTCGTCATGGCGAGACGAACTGCACCGTCACCGTGAAGGTGTGGTCGTCCGCGCTGCTCCAGGCGTCCACAGGCCAGGCGGGGTACTTGCCGCCGCGCACGATGGCCAGGGCCTGCTTGTCCAGGATGGGCGAGCCGGAGCCGCGCTCGATCTCGGCGTTGCGCAGGGTGCCGTCCCGCGTGAGGGTGAAGCGCACGACGCTGGCGCCTTCGGGGCGCAGGCGGCGGGCATCGCCCGAGGTCGGGTACTCGGTGATGCTGCGGATGTAGTTGCGCAGCTTGCCCACGTAGCCGGCTTCCACGCTGGCCGTGTTGACGGGCGGCGGTGTGGGCGCGGGCGGTGGCGGCACCGGGGCTGGCGGCGGCACGGGCGCGGGGGGCGGCGGTGGCGGCACGGGCACCGGTGAAGGCGCGGGCGAAGGCACGGGCACCGGCGCCGGGGTGGGCGGCAAAGGCTTGGGTGGCGGGGGCACCTGCTGCGGTGGCGGAGGCGGCGGGGGTGGTGGCGGCGGAGGTGTCACCTCTGGCGGCACATCCTCGGCCTGCAGCATCACCGCCGGCGGCTCGGCCGGGGGCGGTGGGCTCTTGGCCAGCTCGGGCTTGGGGGCGAGCGCCATGGCCGCCACGGCGGCGGCCGTGGCCAGCAGCGCGAAGCCGCTGGATGTTCGCTCGAAGGGATCGCGGGTGGTCACGGCAACAAACTCACTCAGGACTGGCGCTTGGTCACGATGGAGGCAGCCGGCATGCCCGCGGCCTTGAGCTGGTCGAGCAGCTCGACCAGGGTCTGCAGGTTGGAGCTGCCATCGCCGGCGATGATCACCTTGGCCTGCTTGCTGCCGGCCAGGGTCTTGAGGCGCTCGGCCACCTGCTTCATCGGCGAGGCCTTGCCATCGACATACACGGCGCCGTCCTTGTCGACGGTGAGCGTGATGCGCAGCGGCTCGTCCTTGATCGGATCGGGCTGGGCCGAACCCGGCAGCGCCACGTTCAGACCCAGCGCGGGCAGCACGTTGGTGCTGATCAGCACGAAGAACACCAGCAGGAACATCATCACGTCGATCATCGGGATGATCTCGATGCGCGCCTGGCGCTGCTTGCGTTGGGGGAAGGATCTCATCGCTCGGCTCCGGTCAGGTCTGGTCAATCACTTCGTGGTCTCGAGCAGGAAGCTCTTGAAGTCTTCGGTGATGCACTCGCCCAGGCGGTGCAGCACGTTGTGGCCCAGCAGGCCGTAGAGCGCCGTGCCGATGCCGATGGCCGTGGCGAACAGGGCCGAGCCGATGCCCCGGCTCACCGCCGACGGGTCGGACACGCCACCGGCCGACAGGGCCTGGAAGGTGTCCATGATCCCGAGGATGGTGCCCAGCAGGCCCAGCAGCGGGGCCGCCGTTACGATGGTGTCGAGGATCCACAGGCCGCGGTTGATGCTGCCGTCCACGCGCAGGAAGAGCGCGGCCGACAGGTCCTCGATGCGGTTGCGGGTGACGCTGCCTTTGCGCTGCACGTCCACGTACTCCTGCATGGAGCGGGTGAGCACGTCCTTGCCTTCGGGCAGGTCAGGCAGCGGACTGCTCGCGTCCTTCTGCACGGCCACGGCGATCGACTTGGCGATGCGCCCGCGGCGCGTGGTCAGGTACACGTAGTACACGAGCCGCTCGAGGATCACGAAGGTGAGGATGGCCACGGCCGCGTAAAGCAGGTTGATCGTGGCGGCGTGGAGGAAGTCCTGGCTGATCGACATCGTTGAATCCTCAGAAGCCCACCGCGAAGGTCAGCATCGCGGAGAAGGGGTTGGCCACCAGGTAGGTGGGTTGCGACGCGGCGATCGTCTTGCCGTTGATCGCGGTGGTGGCCACGGCGTTGGTGGTCACGCTGTTGACGCCCGAGAGGTACTTGCGGTCACCCACGTTCATCAGGTTCAGGCGCAGTTCGGGCTTGGTGAAGCGCGAGCCGGCCGAGGCGGTGAAGCGGTAGCCCAGGCCGATGTCCATCGTGGTGTAGCTGGGGATCTGCTGGTCGTTCATGAAGGTCGAGTACTGCTTGCCCACGTACTTGACGCCCAGGTTGCCGAAGAAGGTGCCGTTGTCGTAGTCGACCGCGATGGCGCCTTGCACCTTGGGCGAGCGCACGGCTTCCTTGCCGGTGGTGGGCAGGTAGTCGCCCGAGACCGGGATGTCGGACTCGATGCGGGTCTTCATCAGCTCCAGCGAGGCGTAGGGACGGAAGTTCTTGTACGGACGCAGGCCGGCTTCGAAGTCCAGGCCGTAGGCGCTTTGCTTGCCGCCGTCGATGGGGCTTGAGACGCAACCCGGGTCACAGACCTGCGCGGAGATCTGGCGGTTCTTGAAGTCGTACTTGAAGACCGAGGTGGACAGGCTGATCAGCGGCCCTTGGTAGCGGTAGCCGGCCTCGACGGCGATGGACTCTTCCGAAGGCTGGTCCGGGTTCTCGCGGGTGGTCACGGCGCCGGTGGAAGCGCTGTAGCGCGGGTAGAGCGCGCCGGCCGGCAGGATGCGGTAGCCCTTGGACAGGCTGCCGAACACCGAGTTCACGTTGTCCAGCTTGAAGCGCACGGCGGCGGCCGGAATCGTCGGGTTGTTCTGCGATTCGGTACGGGTGACGTTGCTGGGCACGCGGTTGATGCCCACGCGCTCGAGCCACATCTGCTTGAGGCCGACGTCGAAGGCCAAGCGGTCGTCCATCAGGCTGATGGTGTCGCCCACGAACACGGCGTAGAAGTTGTCGCGCGTGTCCTGGTTCCACTGGTTGATGACCTGGCCGCTGCTGTTGCGGATCAGGGCGGATTCGCCGCTCTCATCGACCGGGGTGCCGTCCGAGTTCATGCGGCTGTAGGGGCGGTAGAGCTGGTCACGCGAGTGCTGCATCCACACGCCGGCGACCAGCGCGTGGTTGTCCCACTGGTAGTTGCCCTTGACGGTGATGCCGGTGCGGATGTTCTTCTCGAGGATGGGGTTGTAGAACAGCACGCCGGTGTCGGTGGTGGTGCCGTTGCCGTTCAGGTCGGCCGAGCCCACGGTGTTGCCGAAGCCCACGGACGACTCGTTGAGCGTGCTGGCCGAGCCCGAGCCGCCGTAGCCGTAGTACAGGTAGGGCGTGACGTTGAAGCTGAGCTTGTCGTTGACGCGCAGGTCGCTGGGGGCCGACAGCAGCAGGTTCTCCCAGGGGTTGCGGAACATCTTGTAGTAGTTGACGGTGCCGGCCTTGTACGTGCTGTCGTAGTTGGTGCTGGCGCCGTTCAGGCCATCGGCCTTCCACTGGGCCAGGGTCGGGTTCTTGTAGACATCACGGTCGAACTTGGAATAGGTCAGGGCCAGCTTGGTGCGGCTGCCACCGCCCCACTCCTGCACTGCGCCCAGGGCCAGATGCTGCTTCTGGTCATGGCCGGGGCCGCGGAAGTGGTCGGCGTCGATCTGCGAGAGCGAGCCGAAGGCGCGGAAGCCGCTTTCACCGATCTCGCCGGTCTCGCCACGGATGAAGATGCGGCGGGCGTTGTCCGAGCCGACCGACATGGTCAAGAGGCCACCGGGCTTCTTGGAGGGCGTGTGCAGGTACAGGTCGACGATGCCGCCGGTGGCCGTGACGTTGGGCGAACTCAAGTCGGCCGAGCCCTGGTTGAGGGTGACGACGTCGGTGTTCTCGGTGTCGATGTACTGGCCGGGGAACACGGACCAGTTGGAGGCCACGCTCAGCGGCATGCCTTCGAAGTTGAAGCCCATCTGCGTGCCGTCGAGGCCCCGCACCGACAGCACGCCGGGGCTCAGGCCCCAGGCATCGCTGGTGGCGGCGTTGGAGCCGGGCGTGTACTTGAGCAGCTGGAACACGTCGGCGGTGGGCTGCTGCTTCTGGATGAAGTCACGCGTGACCGAGCTCTTGGACTTGGAGACGTTCTCGTCGACCATCAGGCCGCCGCCGATTTCCTTGCGGGTGACGCCGGTGGCCGAGGGCGTGTCTTGCGGATTGGCGTTGGACGCACCGGAGGCGCTCACGCGGCCGATGTCGGTCTTCTCCTGCGCGGCCGGCACGGTGTCGGCGGTCTGGGCCGAGGCCGTCGCGGCCACGGCGACCAAGCAGGTCGCGATGAGGTCGTTTTTCATGGAAGGGGGCTTTCGATGCTGCTGAACACGTTGGGGGGGGACAAGGGGTTCGCGGGGCTTGCATCGCCATATGAGCGAGTACGGTTGCGCGGCGTGATCTCAATTTATCGAGAAGGGGCGCGCGGCAGAATTGCTTTTTTCGTCGGGGGTGGATGCGTGGTTTGCTACGTGATGGGGTGGTCGCTGAGACGAGACTGCTTGGGGGTGGTTCGGCACGACAAGTGCGTTGGGGGCTGACCAAAACGGCAACACCTTGTGGGGGTTTGGCGTCGGGTGGGTGGGTTCAAGGGTCGATGGCAGGGGCAGGCGTTCTCCGGCCCACGCTCGCGGGGGGCGACCGCGCTGGGTCACCTTCACCTCTTGAAGACGGGCCAAGCTGGTCACCAGTCATGACACCGCGAATGGGGCCTGCGCCCGCCTGCCCCTGCCACCGACCCCGCACCACCGAGCGCTGGCCTGAAAAGGAGAAAGGGCGACCCCAACGGGTCGCCCTTTCTCCTGCCCTCCGCACGCCAGGGTGGTTCGCGGGTTGGGGCCGATGGGTGCCTGCGAAGGTCCCATTCGCGGTGTCAAGGCCCGTGGCCAGCTTGGTCGGTTTTGACGAGGCCCGCATTGCAGACCTCGGTGACGCCCCGCGAGCGTGGACCGGGAGCAGGCACCCATCGGCCCCAACCCGTCGCACCACCCTGCCCCACCACAAAAATCAGCCGTGCTGAATCCACAAACCTTTCACATGGAGGTATTCGTCCAGTTGCTGCAGGCCGGATTCACGCCCATACCCGCTGAGCTTGACGCCACCGAAGGGCATGGACGGGTCCATCTGGTTGTAGCAGTTGACCCAGACGGAGCCCGATTGCAGCCTTCTGGCGATCGCGTGCGCGCGCCCAATGTCGCGTGTCCACACGCCCGCACCCAGGCCGAAGGGCGAATCGTTGGCGCGCTGCACGACCTCGTCCAGCGTGTCGAAGGGCATCACCGAGGCCACGGGGCCGAAGATCTCCTCGCGCGCAATGCGCATCGGATCGGCCACGTCGGCGAACACGGTGGGGGCGACGAAGTTACCGGCGGCGCGCACCGGATCATCCAGGCGCGTGCCGCCACACACCAGGCGGGCGCCCTCTTCATGCGCGCTGCCCACATAGCCCAGCACGCGTTCCATCTGGCGGGCCGACACCAGCGGGCCGATGTCGCTGTCGGAATGCGTGCCCGGGCCCACGCGCAACGAGGCGCCGATCTGCGCCATGCGCTCGACCACCTGGTCATGGATGCGGCGCTGCACGAACACGCGCGTGCCCGCCGTGCAGATCTGCCCCGCGTTGGCGAAGACGCCGTAGGCCGCGGCGGTGGCGGCCGCCTCCACATCGGCATCGTCGAACAGGATGTGCGGCGACTTGCCGCCCAGCTCCAGCGAGACGCGCTTGAGGTTGCCGGCCGAGGCGCGCACGATCTCCTGCCCCGTGCCCACCGAGCCGGTGAAGGACACCTTGTCCACGCCCGGGTGCGCTGCGAGCGCTGCACCGGCGACACGACCATGGCCCGTGACCACGTTGATCACGCCGGGCGGCAGGCCAGCCTCCAGGGCCAGCTCGGCGAAACGCAGGGGAGTGAGTGGCGCATCCTCCGCCGGCTTGAGCACCAGCGTGCAGCCGGTGGCCAGCACCGGCGCCGTCTTGAACACGCAGGCCCACAGCGGGCCGTTCCACGGGATGATGGAGCCGACCACGCCGACCGGCTCCTTCAGCGTGGCGGCGAACATCTCGCCGTTCATCGAGGTCTCGGCCGTCTGGCCGTACAGCGCGGTGGCCTGGCCGGCGTAGTAGCGCATCAGGCCGATCAGGTGGCGCTGGCTGCCGCGTGTGTGGCGGATGGGCGCGCCCATGTCCAGCGTGTCCAGCCAGGCCAGCTCGTCCCAATGGCGCTCCAGCAGGTCGGCGAAACGCAGCATCACGGCCTGGCGCTCGTCGGGCTTGAAGCGGCGCCAGGGGCCTTCGAAGGCGGCGCGGGCGGCGGCCACGGCGCGGTCGATGTCCTCGGGGCCGGCTTCGGGCACCAGGGCGAGCAGATCGCCGTTGGCGGGGTTGCGCGTCTCGAAGGTCTTGCCGGACAGGGCAGGCACCCATTGCCCACCAATGAGCATGCGCTTGGGCTGCCCGTCGAGGAAGGGGTGGCGATCGGTCATCGGGTCGAAGTCCATCGCGTTGTCCTCAGGCCGCGGCGGCCAGGCGCGCGAAGCCGCGTTCCAGGTCGCGGATCAGGTCGTCGGGATTCTCCAGGCCGGCGTGCAGGCGCAGCGACGGGCCCTTGTCCGTCCACGGCCGCGCGCTGCGCAGGGTGGAGGGATAGGTGGGCACGACCAGGCTTTCGAAGCCGCCCCAGGAATAGCCCATCTGGAACAGATCGAGATGGTCGAGCATGGCGGCGAACTGCTGCTCGCTGCAGGGTTTGAGCACCGCGCCGAACAGGCCGCTGGCCCCGGTGAAATCGCGCTTCCAGATGGCGTGGCCCGGATCATCCGGTAAAGCGGGGTACATCACGCGCGACACCTCGGGGCGCTTCTGCAGCCACTGCGCGATGATCGTCGCCGTCTCCTGGTGGCGCGGCATGCGCACGCCCAGGGTGCGCAGCCCGCGCAGCGCCATGTAGACATCATCGGGGCCGCCGCAGTAGCCCGAACCCGACGCCGTCTTCTTGACCGGGATGAAGGACGCTTCGTTGCACACCGCAATGCCCAGCATCAGATCGGAGTGGCCCGAGATGTACTTGGTGGCCGCGTGGATGGACACGTCGATGCCGTGCGCCAGCGGGCGGAAGCACAGGGGCGAGGCCCAGGTGTTGTCCATGATGGTGGTGATGCCGCGCTTGCGCGCCACGCGGGCGATGGCGGGCACGTCCGTCATCTCGAAGGTCAGCGAACAAGGCGATTCCAGGTAGATGACCTTGGTGTTGGGCTGCACCAGGTGCGCGATGTCCGAGCCGATCAGCGGGTCGTAGTAGGTGACCTGCACGCCGAACTTGACAAGGAAGCTCTCGCAGAAATCCCGCACGGGGCCGTACAGGCTGTCCACGATCAGCAGGTGGTCGCCCGCCGACAGGAAGGCCGTGAGGGAGGCGCAGATGGCGCCCAGCCCGCAAGAGGTGACCACGGCGCGGTAGCCGCCTTCCAGCGCGGTAACAGCATCCTCCAAAGCGCGCGTGGTGGGCGTGCCCTCGCGGCCATAGGTGAACTGCTCGAAGGCGCCGCTGGCGCGGTCGCGGCGCGTCTCCAGCAACTGCGCGACCGATTCGAAGATGAAGGTGGACGCGTGGTAGACGGGCGGGTTGACGATGCCGTGGTTGCCGGCCGGGTCGCGGCCCAGGTGCACGAGCTGTGTATCTCGGGACAAAGTGTCGGTGGTGTTCATGGTGATGGCGGGTCAGACGATGGTACCGGCGTCGACAACGATGTCCTGGCCGGTGATGAGGCGTCCGCCCTCGGAGAAGAGATGGATCACGGCCTGGGCCACGTCGTCGCCACTGACCAGGCGCCCCAGGGCCGATTTCGACGTGAAGCGGCGCAGCACGGTTTCGTACGGGAGGCCTTCGCGTTCGGCCGAGGCCTCGAACAGGCGCTTGAGGCGCGGCCCGGCGATGCCGCCCGGCGCCACCACGTTGACGGTGACGTTGTGCGGCCCCGCCTCCAGCGCGGCCGACTTGACCAGGCCACGCACGGCCCATTTCGAGGCCGCGTACAGCGCCGCATCGGCCACGCCCTTGTGGCCGTAGGTGCCGCCGATCACGACCACGCGGCCTTCGCGCTGCGCGATCAGGTGGGGCATCACGGCGCGCATGGACAGCATCACGCCCAGCACGTTGATGTCGAAGCAGGCGCGGTAATCCTGCTCGCTGCTCTGCCACACGGGCTGGCGCGGGCTGCCGACACCGGCGGCGCACAGCAGCGCGTCGAGGCGCCCGAAGTGGCGGTGCGCCTGCTCGGCCGCATCCTGCAGGGCCTGCGCGTCGGTGACATCGGCCTTCAGCACCAGGGCTTCGCTGCCGGTGGCGCGCACGGCGCGGGCCACGGTTTCGCCGCCCTCGGCATCGCGCCCCACGATCACCACATGTGCGCCCTCGCGCGCCACGGCCAGCGCGATCTCGGCGCCCAGCCCCTTGGTGGCGCCGGTGGCGAACACCACCTTGCCTTTCAACGCGTCCATCGTGTCAACGGCTCCAGTCCTGCACCGCGCGCTCCATCGCGATGGTCAGTGTGAAAAACAGGTAGGACACCAGCGTGCCCGCGCCCACGGCGGCCCACATCAGCGCAAAGTGCTGGCGCGAATTGGCATCCAGGATCAGGCTGCCAAGGCCGGGCGCGCCCGACAGCCATTCGGCGAACATCGCGCACAGGATGGCCGAGGCCGAGGCGATGCGCAGGCCGGTGAACAGGTGCGTAAGCGCGCAGGGCAGGCGCAGCTTGAGTAGCGTGGCCCAGAAGCCGGCGCCGGCGCAGTGCATCAACTCCAGCATCGTTCGGCTGGGCGCCTCGAAACCCTTCTTGGCGGCCAGCATGATCTGGAAGAAGGACAGCAACGCCACCATGCCGACGCCGTTCCAGCGGTCGCGGCCGAAGATCAGCACCAGCACGGGCGCGATCGCGATCATCGGCACGGTGCGAACGACCACGATCAGCGGCATCAGCGCGCGATCGGCCAGGGGCGAGGCGATGAAGAGCAAGGCCAGCAGCACCGCCACCACGGTGGCCACGCCCATGCCGATCACGGTGTTCTGCACCGTGCGCCAGGCCGCCTCGCCGATGTCGCCCGCGTGCGCGCCGAAGGCCTGCGCCACGGCACCGGGGCTGGGCAGCAGGTAGGCCGGCACCTCGAACACCCAGATGGCCAGTTGCCAGGCCAGGGCCACGGCCAGCATCACGGCCAGGTAGCCGGCCATGCGCTGGGCGGACAGCAGCGCCGCGCCTTTCAAGGGGATGCCGCGAGAGGCACGCGGCGTGCTCGCCGCGCCGGGCAGCGTGTTGTCAGGCAGGTTCATGGCGGTGGATTTCATGCGGCCTCCGGCGAGCTGCGGTCGAAGCCCGCCACCTTCTCCAGCAGGCAGATGTAGGCATAGGCCAGCGAGGACACGGCGCAGGCGATGAGCACCGTGGCCCACAGGCGCTGCACCTGCAGCCCGAACATGGCGTTGAGCATCACCACGCCCAGGCCGGTCTCCGCGCCGTTCCACTCGCCGATCAAGGCGCCCAGCACGGCCAGCGGGGCCGCGATCTTCAGGCCCACGAACAGCAACGGCACCGCGCTGGGCAGGGCCAGCAGGCGAAAGCGCTGCCAGGGCGACGCGGCCAGCACCGTGAACAGCTCCTGCTCGGTGGCCTTGTGCTCGCGCAGGCCCTGCACCACCGACACCAGCAACGGGAACACGCAGATCACCACCGTGATCAGCACGCGCGTGCCGATGCTCAGGCCCAGCCACACGCTGAGGATGGGCGCGATGGCGATCATCGGCACGCTGCTGAGCACGGCGCCGGCCGTGAGCACCGGCGTTTCCGTACGCGGCCAGGCGTAGACCGTGAAGCCGATGGCCAGGGCCAGCAGCAAGGCCAGCACGAAGCCCAGGCCCGCCGTGAGCACGGTGGTGCCCAGTTGGTGCAGCAGCGAGGCGTGCTCGCGCCACAGCAAGGCCAGCACGCCGGAGGGGCGCGGCAGGGTCATCGGGGCACCGCCGCCGGCCACCCACGCCTCGGCCATCACCAGCAGCGCGGTGAAGACCACGGCGGCGGGCAGCCAGCGCATGGCCTGGCCCAGGGCGCCCAGGGCCACCGGTGACAACGCGCGCTCAGACATGCTCGGCCTCGATCTGGTGGTCGATGTCGTGGGCCAGGCCACCGAACAGCGCGTGGCGCACGCGGTCCACGGTGGCGTTGAAACGCGGATCGTCCATCGTGGCCAGGCGACGCGGGCGCGGCAGGTCCACCTCCACCGTCTCGATCACGCGGCCGGGCTTGGCCGCGAACACGAACACGCGGTCGGCCATCAGCACGGCCTCTTCGATGGAATGCGTCACCATCAGCGCGGTGGTGCGTGTTTCGGCGCGGATGCGCAGCAGCTCGAAGTTCATGCGGTAGCGCATCACCTCGTCGAGCGCGCCAAAGGGCTCGTCCAGCAGCAGGATGCGCGGCGAGGCCACCAGCGCCCGCGCGATGGCGCAGCGCTGCTGCATGCCGCCCGACAGCTGCGATGGGTACGCGTGTTCGTAGCCGGCCAGGCCCACCAGGCGCACCAGCTCTTCGGGTGTGCGGGCCGGCGTGTGGCCACGGCCCAGCACCTCCAGCGGCAGGCGCACGTTCTCGATCACGCTGCGCCAGGGCAGCAGGGTGGCCTCCTGAAAGACGAAACCGATCTGATGATCGCGCCGCGCCTGCTGAGGCGGTGCACCGTCGATGGCAATCTGCCCCGCCGTGGGCGAGAACACATCGGCCACCATGCGCAACAGCGTCGACTTGCCGCAGCCCGAGGGCCCGATCAGCGCGCCGAACTGGCCGGCCTCGAGCTCGATGCTGACGTTCTCCAGCGCCGGCACGGCGCGGCCGTCGAGCGAGAAGGACTTATGGACGTTCTGGATGGACAGGCCGGACATTGGGGGGCTTTCGGCGGGCGCCACGGTGGTGGCGCGGATCGTGCAATGCTGGTCAGACTATCGAAAGCGCGTCCAGCGCGGGGTGCTGTTTGGTGCGCGTGCCGGTGCGGGAATGTCACCGCGCCGGGCACGCCGGGGCGTGCGGCTCAGGCCAGCGCCTTGACGATGTCCTGCGTGACGAAACTGGCCACGTCGATGTGCGCGTCGGCGGGCACGCTGCCGGCCTCGCGGCCCATGGCCACGGCCTTCTCGAACACCTGCGGGTCGATCCACAGCAGGCCGTGCGTGCGCGCGTCGCCGGTGACGATGTAGTCGCGCATCATCTCGGCCTGGGCCAGTTGTTCGGACAGATCGGTGCCCGGCGGCGCGTACTTGCGCACCACCATCTCGGCCGCCTCGGCCGGGTTCTGCACCACCCAGGCCCAGCCCTTGACCAGGGCCCGTGTGTAACGCACCAGCACGTCGCGGTGCTGGGCCAGCGTGTCGCGCCGAGCGATCAGCACCTGGCCGTAGCCCGGCACGCCCAGGTCGGACACATGCAGCCAGTGGGGCTCGAAGCCGATCTTGCGCAGCGCCGGCACCGCCGTGGTGGACCAGCTGTAGTAGCCATCAACCTGCCCCGAGGCCAGCAGCGATGGGTCGCTGCCCACGGGCACGAGGCGGATGCTCTCCGGGTCGATGCCCGCGCGGCGGATCAGAGGCTGCAGTTGCGCGCGCACGCTGTTGGGCACGCCCAGCGTCTTGCCGACCATGTCGTGCACGCTGCGGATGGGCTTGTCGGCCGGGCTCATGATCGCGCCCGGATCGCGCTGCATCACGGCGGCGAAGGCCACCAGCGGCTGGCCGCGCAAGGCGCCGTCGATCATGCCGGCCACATTGCTCTCGCTGACAAAGGCGCGGCCGCTGGACACCAGCGTGCGGTAGTCGGTGCCGGGGCCACCGGCCACCATGTTGACGTCCAGGCCCTCCTGGGCGAGGTAGCCACGCTCCAGCGCGGCCAGGTAGCCGCCGAACTGGATGCCCTTGACCCAGCCCAGCTGGTGATCGAATTTCATGAGACCTCGGGGGGATGGTGCCGCGCCACCTGGCGCCAGCACGTTGACGGACAAGGCCCCCAGGCCCAGCAGCGGCAAGGCCCCCAAGGCGGTGAGCGTGCTGCGCCGATGCTGGCGCCAGGCGGGCAAGGAACTCGTGGACATCGGGGTTCTCGGCTGATCGGGCATGGAAGCGGTGACGTCATCTTGCGCCCGAACGTGCAAGAGGCACGTAGCCGTTTGCGCAATCCCCCGTGACGCAAACAGCACCCCGCGATCACGCGCATCTGGGTAACTTCTCGTCCCATACGACGCTCCCGCCCCACCGCCGCACCGTCATGCGGAACGCGGGCAGCCCCCTCAACGAAAAGGACCCGTTTCCCATGAGCCGCAGCACCGAAGGCGTGGAGGACCGCATCGTCGCCAAGACGGTGGACCTCGCCGAGATCCCCATCATCGACTTCTCGCCGTTCCGCCACGGTGGCGCCGAGGGCAAGCAGGCGGTGGCCGCGCAGATCGCACAGGCCTGCACCGACATCGGCTTCTTCTACCTCAAGGGCCACGACGTGCCGCCGCAGGTGCTGGCCGAGACCTTCACGCAATCGGCCGAGTTCTTCCACCGCCCCATCGAGGAGCGCCGCCAGTCCGCCGCCACGCTGGCCTGGTACCGCGGCTGGATCCCGATGCCGCGCCAGGAAGGACCGCTGGACCGCAACAGCCGCCTGTTCGAGCAGTACCGCATCCAGGCCGATTTCCCGGACGTGCCCAACCCCGACCCGGTGTTCAACCGCCCCAACCGCTGGCCCGAGGACATGCCCGCCTTCCGCGCCGCCTGCCAGGCCCACTACGACGCGATGCTGTCGCTGGCGCGTGATCTGCTGCGCGCCTTCGCCATCGGCCTGGGCCTGCCGGAAGACCGTTTCGACGGCTACTTCAAGCTGCCCATCTGCCAGCTGAGCCTGCTGTACTACACGCCCATCCCCGAGGGCGCGGACATCGAGGTCTCCAACACCGTGTCGCACACCGATGAAGGCCCGCTGACCATCCTGGCGCAGGACTCGGTGGGCGGCCTGGAAGTGAAACGCCGCGATGGCACCTGGATCTCGGCACCACCCGTGCCCGGCGCCTACACGATCAACATCGGCGACATGATGATGTGGTGGTCCAACGGCCGCTTCCTGTCCAACTACCACCGCGTGCGCAACAAGGCCGGCGTGGAGCGCTTCTCCATCCCCTTCTTCCCGAACCCGGACCAGGAGACCGTGATCGCACCGCTGCCCGAGCTGGTCGAACGCGATGGTGGCGCACCCCGCTACGACCCGGTGCACGTGGGCACCCACCTCAAGCGCTTCTACGCGCGCCTGGAGAAATCGCCCGGAGACTTCCTGTGAACCGCATCGGCGCCGACATCGGCGGCACCTTCACCGACGTCGTGCTGGAGACACCCACGCGGCGCCACTCCACCAAGGTGCTGACCACCTACGACGCGCCCGAGCGCGCCCTGCTCGACGGCATCGCCATCCTGCTGACCGAAGCGGGCCTGGATGCCACCGACATCGGCCTGGTGGTGCACGGCACGACGCTGGCCACCAACGCGCTGATCGAACGGCGCGGCGCCAAAACGGCCCTGCTGACCACCGAGGGCTTTCGCGACGTGCTGGAGATGGGCACCGAAAGCCGCTTCGACCAGTACGACATCGCGATGGACAAGCCGCCCGCGCTGGTGCCGCGCGACCTGCGCCTGACGGTGCGCGAGCGCGTGGCAGCCGATGGCGGCGTGCTGCTGCCGCTCGACGAGGCCGGCGTGCGCGACGCCGCCGAGGCCTTCAAGGCCAAGGGCGTGCAGAGCGTGGCGATTGCCTTTCTGCACAGCTACGTGAACCCGGCGCACGAGCAGCGTGCCGGCGAGATCCTGCGCGAGGCGCTCCCCGGCGTGACCATTTCGCTGTCGTGCGAGGTCTCGCCCGAGATGCGCGAGTACGAGCGCTTCTCCACCACGGCCGCCAATGCCTACGTGCAGCCCATCGTGGCCAGCTACCTGGGCCGGCTCGAACAGAAGCTGCAGGTGCTGGGTTTTGGCTGCCCGCTGTTCCTGATGCTCTCCTCCGGCGGATTGACCACGGTGGACACGGCCGCGCGCTTCCCCGTGCGCCTGGTGGAATCCGGCCCGGCTGGCGGTGCGCTGTTCGCGGCCGGTGTGGCCAGCGAGCGCGGCATCGACCACATGCTGGCGCTCGACGTGGGTGGCACCACCGCCAAGATCTGCTACATCGACCACGGCCAGCCGCAAAGCTCGCAGGTGTTCGAGGTGGCGCGTGTGCACCGCTTCCGCAAGGGCAGCGGCCTGCCGCTGCGCATCCCCGTGGTGGAGATGGTCGAGATCGGCGCGGGTGGCGGCTCCATCGCCCGCATCGATGGCGCGGGCCGCCTGACCGTGGGCCCCAAGAGCGCGTCGTCGGAACCGGGCCCGGCCTGCTATGGCCGTGGCGGGCTCGACCCCACCGTGACGGACGCCGACCTGGCCCTGGGCCGCATCGCGCCCGACGCCTTCGCCGGTGGCCGCATGGTGCTGGACACTTCCGCCACCGACCGTGCCCTGCTGGCCCTGCCCGGCCTGCGCCAGGCCGATGCGCCCACGCGCGCCCTGGGCATCAGCGAGATCGTCGATGAAGCCATGGCCAGCGCCGCGCGCGTGCACGCGGTCGAGCTGGGCTTGAACATGGACGGCCGCACCCTGGTGGCCTTCGGTGGCTGCGCGCCGCTGCACGCCGCCCGCGTGGCCGAGAAGCTGGGCCTGGACGAAGTGGTGATCCCGCGCAGCGCGGGCGTGGGCTCGGCCGTGGGCTTCCTGCGCGCGCCCATCGCCTACGAGATCGCGCGCAGCCTGCACCAGCAGCTCGACGACTTCAATGTGGACGCGGTGAACGCCCTGCTGTCCGCCATGACCGACGAGGCCCATGCCATTGTGCGTCACGGCGACGCCACCGCGCCGCGCGCCGTGCGCTGCATCGCCTTCGCGCGCTACCGGGGCCAGGGCCACGAGATCGCCATCGAGGTGCCCGCACGCACGCTGACACCGGCCGACGCCGCCGTGCTGATCGAGGCCTTCGAGACCGCCTACCGCGCGCACTACGGCGGCCTGGCCGTGCGCCTGCCCATCGAGATCCTGACCTGGCGCGTGTCCGTGGCCACGCAGGCGCCCCCGCCCGAGCGCATGGCCACGCCGGCGGCGCGCACGCCCGCCACGCCGCACGGCCACCGCGAGGTGCTGGACCCGGGCCTGGGCGAGGTGCGCCAGCACGCGCTGTACCACCGCGCCAACCTGCGCCCCGGCCACACCCTGGCCGGCCCCGCCCTGATCGTCGAAGACGAGACCACCACCGTCGTCTCGCCCAGCTTCGACGCCCACATCGACGGCCACGGCTACATCGTGATGACCCGCCGCGCCGCCTGATCCCCACGACCTGAACGACCCGCGACGAGCCACATGACCACCGCCCACGACACCCTCCAGGACCTTCGCATGCAGGTCATGTGGACCCGCCTGATCTCCGTCGTCGAAGAAGCCGCCCAGGCCCTGATGCGCACGGCCTTCTCGACCACCGTGCGCGACGCGGGCGACCTCTCGGCCGCCGTGTTCGACACGCAAGGCCGGCTGATCGCCGAGGCCGTGACCGGCACACCCGGCCACGTCAACTCCATGGCCGAGGGCGTGCGCCACTTCCTGGCGCGCTTCCCGGTCGACACGATGCAGGAAGGCGACCACTACATCACCAACGACCCCTGGCTCACCGCCGGCCACCTGCACGACGTGACCGTGGTCAGCCCGGTGGTGATGGACGGCCGCGTGGTGGGCCTGCTGGGCTGCTGCTGCCACCAGCTGGACATCGGTGGCCTGGGCCAGGGCCCGGACGGCCGCTCCATCTTCGAAGAAGGCCTGCAGATCCCGCTGATGAAGCTGGCCTCGGCCGGCCGGCTCAACGACGACCTGATGGCCATCCTCAAGCAGAACGTGCGCACGCCACTGCAGGTGGAAGGCGACGTGCTGTCCTACATCGCCAGCAACGAGACGGGCGCGCGCCGCCTGGTGGCCATGCTGCGCGAGTTCGGCCAGCACAGCCTGGACGCTTTAGGCGACTACATCCTGGCGCAATCGCTGCAGGCCACGCACGAGCGCATTGCCGCCTTGCCGCGCGGCACCTGGCACAATGCGCTGGTGATCGATGGCTACGACAAACCGATCACCCTGCGCGCCACGCTGACCATCACCGAGGACCAGGTGCTGGTGGACTACGCCGGCACGGACGGCGCCGTGCCGCAGGGCATCAACGTGGTGCTGAACTACTGCCGCGCCTACACGGTGTTCGGCCTGAAGTGCCTGATCTCGCCCGAGGTGCCCAACAACCATGGCGCGCTGCTGCCCTTCGTCGTCACCGCGCCCGAAGGCAGCATCCTCAATGCACAGAGGCCCTCGCCCGTGGCCGCGCGCCACGTGATCGGCCAGATGCTGCCCGACGTGGTGCTGGGCTGCCTGGACCAGGCCCTGCCCGACCGCGTGCCGGCCGAAGGCTCGTCGTGCCTGTGGAGCGTGCAACTGCGCGGGCGCGTGCCCGGTTCGGCCGCCGCCACGTTCGACACCGTGTTCTTCAACAGCGGCGGTGCGGGCGCGCGGCCCGGCCAGGACGGGCTGGACGCCACGGCCTTCCCCAGCGGCGTGCGCGCCATGCCGGTGGAGGTGACGGAGCACGGCGCGCCCATCGTGATCTGGAAGAAGGAGCTGCGCGCCGACAGCGGCGGCACGGGCCGCTACCGTGGCGGCCTGGGCCAGACGGTGGAGGTGGGCACGCGCGACGGCAGCGCCTTCGAGGTGCTGGCCATGTACGAGCGCGTGGACACACCGGCGCGCGGGCGGGCCGGCGGCGGCGACGGCGCGGCCGGTGTGGTGAAGCTGGCCTCGGGAACGCGCCTGCGTGCCAAGGGCTTGCAGACGGTTCCGGCCGGTGATCGCCTGGTGCTGGAGTTGCCAGGCGGTGCGGGCTTGGGTGATGCGGCCTCGCGTGCGGCGGAGGCCATCGAGGCGGATGCTTTGGCGGGGCGCATGCGCACGACCGGCTGAAGCCCCGCGCCAACCAGGGCGCCTTGAAGAAAAAAGACCGGCATTGCGCCGGTCTTTTGCCGTTCACACCATCGGCAGGCAGCAGCCCTCTTTTACTTCAGCCACCCAATGCGGATCGTGCCACCACGGCTCATCGGCGGCCGAGGCCTGCGATGCAGGAGACGATGTAGGCACAGTGGGCACGTGGCCCGCTGAATGCACCGGCCTCGCCACGGCCGGATCCGCACCATCGAACGGCGCGATCAGGTCCTCCACCGTGTGGTCCACGCCCCCCACCATCACACGGCACACACGGGCCGCGGCCGTGATGTCCATCAGCGGATCACCCTCGACCATCACCAGATCGGCCAGTTGGCCTCGCGCCAGCGTGCCCAGCTCGTGCCCCAGCACGCGGCCGGCGTTGGCCGTGGCCGTGCGCAAGGCATCGACCGGCCGCATGCCATGGCGCACCATGGCCCGCAGGTTCAGGTGCAGGCTCAGGCCCGGCGCCACGATCGGGAAATCGCTGCCGCACACGATGGTCACGCCAGCGGCCTGCTGCGCCAGGATCGTCTTCACCTGGTTGGCCACCATGCGCACCGTGCGGCTGGGGCCGCCGCGCGCGGCACGCTCCAGCGGCGCGCGCTCGTCCGCCGGCATCAGCACCTGCACGCGCCGGTCCTGCAGCACCTCGGCCGGCGCATCGCCCAGCAGGCCGTCCAGCCCGAAGATGGTCGGCGTGCGAAAGCCGCGGCTTGCGCCCGAGATCGCCACCACGTCCTGGTAGCCCATGCCCAGCATGCTGCCGGTGCGTGAATAGCCGAAGCGGCTGGTGCCGCCCATGTGCTCATGCCCCGGCGCGCCGAAGGCCACGGCCGGGAACAGGTAGTGCGAGGTGATGGGGATGCCCAGCTGCTGCGCCATGCGCGTGGCACGGGCCTGCAGGTCCAGCGGCAGGCGCACGTAGCACTTGAGCAGGTCGTAGTCCAGCGCCTTGGCACGCTGGAACTCGCGCAGCAGCTGGCCCGCATCGCGGATGGGGTGCATGCCGTCGTAGAACACACGGGCACCATCCAGCGCCTCGCCCGTGCCGAAGTGGCGAGGGCCCACGCGCCAGCCTGCGTCCACGGACTCCTTGTTCTCCAGCGCCAGGTAGGCGTTGTCCGAAAGGCCACGCGTCGCCGTGATGCCGTAGGCCAGGAACAGGCGCGGCTCGCGCGCGCCCAGTTGGATGCCCATCTCGCGGTGCGTGTGCATGTCCACCAGGCCGGGCATTACGGTCTGCTGGCTGGCATCGATCCAGCGCACACCGGGCCGATGCGGGCGGTGTGGCTCGATGGCCGCGATGCGGTGACCCTGAATGACCACGTCCACGTTCTCACGCAGGGTGTCGGCGATGCCATCCCACAAGCGGCCAGCATGGATCACCGTGGTGCCTTGCGGCCGGGCCAAGCGCCATTGCAGGCCGAAGGGCACATCGCGCACGGCACCGCTGGCCATGTCGCGCAGGCGCAGCCGTGCGTTCGACAGGTACAGCAGCTGCGCGCCCTTCGCGTCCATGCTCAGTGCATCGGCCGTGTCGTCGCCCAGGGGTTCGGGGTCGCCTAGCAGCACACCATCGGCATCGACGGGCGAGCGCCACAGCGTGCCGCCCAGCGTGTAGAGCAGATGGCGGCCATCGGGCGACCACACCGGGCCATTGACGTTGCGCACGTCCAGCGACACGCCGGGGCGCGGCGACTGGTAGCGCATGCGCCCACTGTCGAGTTGCACGGTCAGGATGGCCGTGAGCCCTTCGCGGTAGCGCGCGGAAGACGGCCGCACCGCGGCCAGCGCGACATGGCGTCCGTCGGGCGACCAGCTCGGGCGCCCGGACCACACGGTCTGCTTGGCGGTGCGGCGCAGCGCGCCCGTGGCCGGGTCCACCAGGCACAGCCAGCCGTCTTCGCTGGCGCAGATGATCCAGCGCCCATCGGGCGACCAGGCCGCCTGCTTCAACGGCTCGTCAGCGAACGTGAGTTGGCGTGCATCGCCACCGTGCAGATCGAACAGCCACAGCTGCAGCGAACCGCCCCGGTCACAGGCGCACACCAGATGGCGGCCATCGGGCGACCAGGCCGGGCCCAGCTTCGCGCTCGCATCGTGCGTGAGCTGGCGTGGGTGCGGACCGCCAATGCGCAGCACCCACAGCTGGCCCAGCGCGGTGAAGGCCACGGACTGCGCATCAGGCGACAGCACCGGGAAGGACAGGCCTTTCACCGGGCGTGGCTTCAGGCTGTCCAGGTCACGGCGGCTGCGAAACGGTGGCCGGTTCGCCTGCACCTTCACCACGGCCTGGAAGGGGATGTGTCCCTGCACGCTGCCATCGGCCGCTCGCCGACGGATGCGGCCATCGGCGGTGTAGAGCAGTGCGCCATCGGCCAGCCACACGGCAGGCAAGGGGAAGACATCCTCCTCGATGCCGCTCACGGGCCGGCCATCGATCACCAGCCGGCTCTCGCGCACATCGCGCGGCGTGCCGCTCATCACGCGCCAGCTCAGGCGCCGCCCGTCCACGGACCACGCCGGCGCGCTGGCGCCCGGACCCTCGAACTCGACACGCACATCGTGGGGATCGGACGCGGGCACCGACAGGATCCGACCGCTGCTGGCGAAGGCGATGCGCCGGCCATCGGGCGACCACACGGGCTCGGCATCCTCGCCCTCGGTATCGGCCAGCAGGCGCACATGGCCCGTGGCCGTGTCCAGCGCATGCAGCGCATAGTGACCGCTGCGGTCCGTCGCGAAGGCGATCTCGCGGCCATCGGGTGACCAGCGCGGCTCGCGGCAATCGAACTCGCCTTGTGTCAGCTGCTTCAGGCCACCGCCATCGGCCTTGATCCACCACAGGTGAAAGTGCCCATCGCGGTAGGACTGGAACACGATGCGCCGCCCATCGGGCGACCAGTGCAGCCGCGCCACGTCATGCAGATAGCCGGTCAGCCGGCGCGCCGTGCCGCCTTCGATCGGCAGTGTCCACAGCAGGCCCTGCAGGTCCATCGCCAAGGTGCACCCATCGGGCGACAGCGCGATGGCCAGGTTGGTGCCCTCGGTCAGCGTGACAGGTGTGTCACCCCAGTCACCGTGTTCATCGAGCGCGCCGAAGGGCGCCTCGGGCGGGTCCTCGGCCGCCACGGCGGGCAGCACCCAGTGGTCGATCGTGGAGGCGGCGGCCAGGCCACCGGCCAGCGACGACAGGAAACCGCGGCGGCTCAGACCGCGCCCCGGCCGGCAATGGAAGCAGGAGAAGGACATGCGAACAGCGACTCAGCACGCAAAGATGAAATGGCGGTTCCATCCTAGGCAGTCGCGCGCCAGCGCGTGTCGCCGTTTTCGCGCGTGCGGGCCGCGCTCACGGCTACACGCGCGCCCGGCCCTCAATCCAGCTCGTCCTCGGTCTCCAGGTCCTTCACGGCCGCGGGCGGCTTGTTGTCGCGGGCCACGGCCTCGTCCATCGGCAGCGAGCGCATGTCGTCCAGCCGGCGGGCCAGCTGTTCGGCGAAGCGCGCCGCCGGCAGTGGCAGGGTGCGGCCCTTGAGCTGCCCCAGCACCAGCGGGCCATGCGCGCCATCGGCCTCGTCGATCGGGCGCACGGCCAGCTCGGGATCGTCGCGCCAGCGGCTGGCGCCGATGTCCACCTGGAAGCTGACGATCTCCGTGCCCTTGACCAGGTCGGCCAGCAGGTCGAAGGAGTTCGACTCGATCACCGGGTTGGGCTGCACCGAGCCCCGCGCCAGCACCTGGTCGATCAGCGTGCGGCCCGAGTAGCTCGGCTCCGGCAGCGCCAGGTCGTACATCAGGCAATCGCGCACGCGCAGGCGCTCCTTGGCGGCCAGCGGGTGGTCATGCGCCATCACCGCCACCATGCCCTGCCCGATGGACATCACCGGCTGCAGCTCGGCCGCATGCGGCGGGCGGAACACCAGCACCAGATCGACCTCGTAGGCCATCAGGTGGCGCATCGCGGTGGTGTGGTCGCACACCGTGATGCCCATCTTGACCAGCGGATGCTGGGCGCGGAAGGCCACCACCTCCTCCATGAGGAAGCCGCGCGCCACGGCCTGGCTGCAGGCGATGCGGATCTCGCCCCGGCGCAGGCCATTGAGCGCCTCGATCTGCGAATAGACGCGCCGCAGGTCGGCGCTCTGCTTCTTGATCCAGCCGATGAAAAGCTCGCCCGCCGCCGTGAGCTGCACGCCCGACGAGGTGCGCTCGAACAGGGCGGCGCCCATGTCCGATTCCACATCCTGGATGCGCCGCAACAGGGCGGACGGGGTCACATGCAGTTGCTCGGCCGCGTGGCGCACCGAACCGAATCGGGCCACTTCCTCGAGATAACGCAGGACGCGCATGTTTCGTAAAGCCACGTGTACTCCTTGGTCACGAAAGGTCAACGCCTCCGCGCGAATTTGGCACCACCTGAAATCGCCGGCGCCCCATACGATGGAAACGCACTGCAAGAGATCGGCCCCGCGCGGTTATGCAGATGAACAAAGCAATAGAAGTGCCAGTCGGTGCGCCACACCGGCCGGATGTCACAGTCAAGGACACACCATGGACCTGGGCCTGAACGGCAAAGTCATCATCATCACCGGCCCCACCAAGGGGCTTGGGCCGGCCATCACCCTGGCCTTCGCCCGCGAGGGCTGCAAGCTGGTGCTGGCCAGCCGCGACCTCGATGCCATCGAATCCATCGCGATGAAGACCGAAGGCGGCGGCGGCATCGCGCTGCCGGTGCGCTGCGACATCACCAAGCCCCACGAGACCGACCGCATGGCGGAACTGGCCGTGCAGCATTTCGGGCACATCGACGGCCTGATCAACGTGGCCAGCGACACCGGCCCCATCGGCGACGCCACCTGGAACACCTCGCCCGAGGAGTTCGAGCACACCATGCAGGTCAACCTGCTGGGCTGCTTCAACACCATGCGTGCCGTGCTGCCCCGCATGATCGCGCGGCGCTATGGCAAGATCGTCAACGTGGGCGGCACCTACGGCATGCGCGCGCGTGCGGGCCGCATGGCCTATTCCGCGTCCAAATGGGGCCTGCGCGGCGTGACCAAGTCCGCCGCCATCGAGGCCGGCCAGCACAACATCAACGTGAACTTCGTGGCGCCCGGCATGGTCGATGACGAGCGCTTTCGCACCAAGTGGATCCCCGAGGCCATGGACAAATACGGCCTGGACGAGGCGCAGGCCGAGGTGCGCCACGCCGAGGAGTACGCCATGCGCCGCATCACCACCGTGAACGACGTGGCCAATGCCTGCCTGTTCCTGGCCTCGGATGTCTCGCGGCAGATCACGGGGGTCGATCTGCCGGTGGATGGTGGCTGGGCATCGCTGTGAGCGCGGAGCCTTTGTCCATCGACGTTGCGCACTTTTTCGAACAGCCCGGCGCCCAGGCGCCATCGGGTGCCGCACGCCTGCACCTGCAGGATGGCCGCATCGAACGCATCGAGCCCATCGCCAACACGGACCTCCCGCAAGGCGCATCACAGCACCTCGCCGCCCTGCCCGCGCTGGCCAATGCCCACGACCACGGGCGCGGCCTGCGCACACTGGCTTTCGGCGCGCGTGACCAGTCGCTGGAAACTTGGCTGCCCGAGCTGGCCTACGAGCCCCGCGTCGATCCCTACCTGCGCGCCGCCGTGGCCTTCGCGCGCATGGCCGAAGGTGGTATCGCCGTGGCCAACCACTGCCACAACACGCAGGATGGCCGCGCGCTGCTGAAGGAAGCCGAAGGCGTGGCCAGCGCCGCGCGCGATGTGGGCCTGCGCATCGGCTTCGCCGTACCCTTCGCCGGCCGCAACAGCGTGCTCTACGGCGACATCGAGCCGCTGTTCGCGCGCCTGCCGCCTGAAGACCACGCCCGCATCCGCCAGATGCGCCAGCCCGCGCGCAGCACCGCCGAGAACTTCGCGCTGGTCGAGGCCATCGCCGAGCTGGAACACGAAGGCTTCCAGGTGCAGTACGGCCCCGTGGGCCCGCAATGGGTGGACGACGACACACTGGCCGCCATCGCGCAGGCCAGCGCCGACACCGGCCGGCGCGTGCACATGCACCTTTTCGAGACACGGCGTCAGCGCGAATGGGCCGAGATGACGCACCCGCAAGGCCTGCTGCACCACCTCGATGCCGTCGGCCTGCTCACGCCTCGGCTGACCGTGGCGCACGCCGTGTGGCTGACACCGGCCGATTGCGCGCTGCTGGCCGAACGCGGTGTGACCGTGTCGGCCAATGTGTCATCCAACCTGCGGCTGCGCTCGGGCGTGCCGCCCTGGTCACGCTACCTGGACGCGGGCCTGCGCTTCGGCCTGGGCCTGGACGGCATGAGCCTGGACGACGACGAGGACATGCTGCGCGAACTGCGCCTGGCCTGGCACCACCTGGGCACCAGCGATGGTCAAGCCCGCTTCACGATGGCGGACCTGTTCAAGGCTGTCTGCATCGACGGCCGCCGCACCGTGGTGGGGGATGATGGTGGCGGCGTGCTGCGCGAAGGCGCGCCGGCGGACCTGCTGCTGCTGGACACGCGACGCCTCACCCGCGATCGCGTGGCCGCAGACCGGCCTTCACTGCTCGACTTGATCGTAGGCCGTGCCGCGCGGCGCGATGTGCGACAGCTCATCGTCGGCGGACGTACCGTGGTGGCCGATGGCCGCTGCGTGAGCGTGGACCTGACAGCCCTGGAAGACGAGCTGATCTCGCAGGCACGCCGTGCGGAGCGCGAAGAGCCACCAGACCGGGCCGCGATTGGTCGGCTGCATGGTGCCCTGCTCAAGCACCACGGTTGCACCGGCTGCTGACACCAACGGGTGCGCTCAAGGAACGCTCAAGCCGCAGAAGCCAAGGCCGCCTTGAGGTCGAAAGCCTCATCGGCCAATGCTTCAGCCGTCAGACGCACCCGCGCACCCACCAGCTTGCGCGCCAGCAGATGCTCGGCCGGCCGGTTCACCGAATGCGCCGCCACGACGCGGCCATCACGCAGATGGAAGGCCGTGAACCGGTGCGCGGCCATGTCGCCACGCACCACCAGCGCATCACCCGCATCGCCCAGACCGGCCATCTGCAGCTTGAGCCCATGCTGGTCGCTCCAGAACCAGGGCACGGCCTCGCAAGGCACGGGCCTGTCCACCAGGGCCGACGCGATGGCCCTCGCCCCGTCGTTGGCGGCCTGGATGCTCTCCAGCCTCACCGGCTGCCCCGGTACCAGCGCGTAGGGGTTCGCCATCGCGGCGCAATCACCCGCGGCGAACACGCCGGGGCACTCGGTGCGTCCCAGGGCATCGACCAGCACACCACCGGAGGCATCAGCCTTCAAACCAGCCTGCACGGCCCATTCGGTGTTCGGCAACACGCCAATGCCCACGATCACCAACGAGCACACGATGCGCTCGCCATCGTCCAGTTCCACCGCGTGCACACGGCCTTCGCCCAGCACCGCGCGCACGGCGCGGCCGCAGCGCACGGCCACGCCATGGGCTTCATGCACCTGCTGCACGTAGTGGGACATCGTCGGCGTGAAGGCGCGGGCCAGCAGCCGGGCTTGGGCCTCCACCACCGTCACGCGCAGCCCTTGCGCCGCAAGCGCCGACGCCACTTCCAGCCCGATGAAGCCACCACCGATCACGCACACGCCCCTGGCATCGGGCATCGCCTCGCGCAGGCGCACCGCATCGTCCAGCGTGCGCAAGGGCATCACGCCCTGCAGCGCGGCACCCGGCACATTCAGCATGCGCGCCCGCGCACCCGTGGCGATCACCAGGGGCCCATGCGCCATCCGCGAGCCATCGTCCAGCAGCACCTCGCGCCGTTCACGGTCCCAGGCCGTGATGCGCCGTCCCAGGCACAGCTCGATGCGCTGCTCATCGAAGAAGGCGGGCGGCCTCATCGACAGCTGCGCCACATCCGTCTTGCCCGTCAGCAGGCCCTTGGACAAGGGCGGCCGCTGGTAAGGCAAGTGCACCTCGTCACCCACCATCACGATGCGGCCCGCATAGCCCGCCTCGCGTGCGCTGCTCGCCACCTGGAGGCCCGCGTACGAGGCTCCGGCGATCAACAAGGGTGCATCACCGCCCATGCTCAGACCTGCGTCTCGGGCACGTGCACGGTCAGGCCGTCCAGCGCGGGCGTCATCATGATCTGGCACGACAGGCGGCTGCCTGGGCGGCGCTCGGCGGCCACGGCCTCCAGCATCTCGGCCTCGATCTGATCGGGTGGTGGCAGGCGGGCCAGATCGGCCTCGTCCACGTAGACATGGCAGGTGGCGCAGGCACAGGAGCCTCCGCATTCGGCATCGATGCCGCGCACATTGCCGAAGATGGCGGCCTCCATCACCGAGGCGCCTTCGCGCGCGTCGAGGGTGCGGACAGAAGCGTCCTTGAGAACGAAGTGGATGGCGGGCATGGCGTCAGAACAGGTCGAAGTATTCGCGGTGTTCCCAGTCGGTCACCTCGAGGTTGAAGCGGGCGATCTCCGCCTCCTTGATGTGGCACAGGTAGTCCACGAAGCGCGGGCCCAGGTACGTGCACAGCACCTCGTCGTCACGCAGGCACTGCAGCGCCTCGCCCAGCGAGCGTGGCAAAGGATCGGCGGGCGTCTCGTAGGGCACATCGGCCGACGGGCCTGGCGCCAGTTCGCGCTCGATGCCATCGAGGCCCGAGAACAGCTGCGAGGCCAGGTACAGGTAGGGGTTGGCCGTGGGCTCGCCCACGCGGTTCTCGATGCGCGAGCCCGCATCGCCCACACCACCGAGCACGCGCAGCATCGCGCCACGGTTGTCACGCGCCCAGGCGGCCCGGTCCGGCGCCAGCGAGAACGGCCGGTAGCGCCGATAGCCATTGAGCGTGGGGCTGGCCAATGCGGCCGCGCCTCGCGCATGCGCCTTCAGGCCCGCCAGGTAGTGCATGCCCAGCGCACTGAGCGGATCGCCTTCGTGCTCGGGGATGAAAGCGTTGCGGCCATCGTCCATGTGCTGCAGCGACTGGTGCAGATGCCAGCCGCTGGACATCACATTCGGGATCTTCGGGCGGCACATGAAGGTGGCGTGGTAGCCATGGCGCTGGCAGATCTGCTTGACCGCACTGCGCAGCAGCACCATGGTGTCGGCCGGCAGCAGGCCCGCCGTGGGGCCGAAGGTCAGCTCGAACTGGCTGGGGCCGAACTCGATCTCCAGCGAGCGCAGCGGCAGGCCCAGCGCCAGAAGCTGCGTGCGCAGCAGCTCCATCAGCGGCTCGGCGCGGTCGTAGCGCAGCTCCGTCAGGTACTGGTGGCCGTGCGACAGCAGCGACACCTCCGGCGGCGTGCCGGGCTGGCCCGAATCGCCCAGGGCCATGCGCTCCTTGTCCAGCCTGAAGACATGGAACTCCACCTCCAGACCCGCGATGAAATCGAGCTTGTGCGCGGCCAGCCGGCTCACCGCACGGCGCATGATCTGGCGCGTGTCCAATGGCGATGGGCTGCCATCGCGCATCACCGCGTCGCACAGCACCCAGCCCGTCTTGTGCGCCCACGGCAGGATGCGGAAGGTGCACGGGTCTGCCACGATGGTGAAATCCGCCCCGCCCTGCATGCCCTCGAAATCGAAGCCGCCCCCGGTGCTGAACACCGGGAACACCGTCTTGTGCGAGGTGTCCTTGGCCAGCAGGGTGGTCGTCATGTTCACGCCGCTGCGCAGGCAGGCGCGTGCCTCGGCGGCCACCAGCGTCTTGCCACGCAGGATGCCGTGCTGATCGGCAAAGGCGAAGCGCAGCACCTCGATGTCACCCGCGTCGATGCGTGCATCGATCTCGCGGGCGGCCAGCACTTGCGCATCGGACCACAGCCCGTGGCGTTCGACGAAGCTCATGCCGATGCCCTCAGCCCGCCAGCCGCGCGGACGCCCAGTCGGACTTGCGCCGGCGCTCCAGATCGGCGTCTCGCCAGTAGTCATCGGGGTTGGCGGCCTGGCCGATGCCATCGATGGACGGCGGCCCGCTGAAGCGCGCAGCCTCTTCCGCGCCGATCAGCATCGGCGCCGCATCACCCGTGCGCGTGTTCTCGATCGCCGCCACCAGCATGCGGCGGTAGGCGATGATGCCCTTGTCGGTGGTGCCCAGGTGCTCGCGCGTGCGGTCCTGGATCCGGCCCTGCGATTCAACCGCCCACTGGTCGTGCACGTTGATGTCCATGCCCATGCCGGTGTAGGTCTCCGTCAACTGCTCCTTGACGTCGTAGCCGTAGTTGTTCGCCCGGTTCTTGCGCGGCATGTAGTCGGGCAGCTCGTACAGCTCAAGCCGCTGGTCGCGCATCTGCTGCTTGTCCACCGGGCCGGTGAAGCTGGTGAAGATGGCGTACCAGTAGCAGCTGGTGTCGTCGATGGGCACGTGCCATTGCGAGATCGTCATCTCCGAGCTCATCGGGATCACGAAGGCCTGCGGGAACACCACGTTGGTCACGCGCACATGCGTGTCCTGTTCGCTCAAGCGGCGCAGGGCCGTCAGGCGCATGCCGTAGTCGGTGGGATCGACGCGGATCTCGGGGCGGTCGTACTCGCGCAGCACCTTGGTGATGGGCATGCTTGAATCGGCCGAGGCGCCGCGGAACTGCTTGCCGTAGCTTTCCGACGTGTCCTCATCCTCGAAGAAGCGGTGCAGGTAGGAGGCATGGGCGGGGTCGATCCCGACCTCCAGCGCCTGCAGCCAGTTGCAATCGAAGTGGCCCTTGAAGGCGAAGGTGTGCGAATCGGGTGCGACGAAGCAGTCGAACTCAGGGAAGGCCGGCGGCTCGCCCTCGCCCAGGTAGCCGAACACGATGCCGCTGCGCACCTGCACCGGGTAGGCCTTCTGGCGGATGCGCGTGCACAGCTTGCTGCCGGCCGGCTCTGCGGGTGTTTCCAGGCACTGGCCGCTGGCATCGAACAGCCAGCCGTGGAAGGGGCAGCGCAGGCCGCCGCCCTCGATGCGGCCATAGGCCAGGTCGGCGCCACGGTGCGGGCAGTCGCGGTCCATCAGGCCGAGGTTGCCGTGCTCATCGCGGAACAGCACCAGGTCCTGCCCCAGCAGGCGCACGGCGCGCACGGGGCGCGGGCCGTCCAGCTCATCGAGCAGGGCCACGGGCTGCCAGTAGCGCCGCAGCAGCTGGCCTGCGGGCGCCGTTGGGCCCACCCGCGTCATCAAGTCATTCTGTTCCGCACTGATCATGGCGCCGTTCTCCGCCGCTCAGCGGCTCGTTCTCGATGGCGCCCAGTATGGGAAAAAAGTCCCGTGCAGTCTGTTGCCAATCACGGCCGGTGGGAAAACGAAGATGTGAACGCTCCGGTTCAATCCTTCCCAAGCACCGCGCCAGCGGGCGTGTGCGGCACCAGCCGCAGACGCGTGGTGTCATAGCCCATCGCCCGGATGCGCGCCAGATGCGCCTGGTAGTCGGCCGGCGGGATGCTCGGCGTGCGCGCCATGATCCACACCAGATCACGCGCGCTGCGGGCCACGATGGTCTGGCTGTAGTCCTCGCTGACGTGGCTGATCACGTACTCGGCCTGGATGGGCCAGAAGAACTGCATGTCCCACAGGGCGTTGCCGGTGCCGGGCTTGACCGTGCCGATCGGGTGCATGGTCTTGACCGGTTCGTCGTGGCCGCCCTGCCGATAGCGGAAGGTGGTCTGGATGCGGCCGTCGGGCCGCACGGCGTAGGACTCCACCGCGTCGTAGGTGTCCTTTTCCAGGAAGGAGGGGATGCTGGCGATCACATACCAATCGCCCATGTAGCGTGGCAGGTCGACCTGGGCCACGCGTGGCAGCGGCGGCAGGTCGTCACGGGCACCGCCGCAGCCGCCCAGGCCCAGCAGCGCGCACAGGGACGCCAGTGATGCGGTGATGCGGCGGCTCATGTCTGCGGCCTTTCGAAGCGGTAATGCGCCACCAGCCATTGCTGGCCGTCGTCGTAGCCGAACAGCTCGGCACAGGCCATCCAGAACATGCGCCAACGCTGGGCCCACAGCGCCGCGCCGGCAGTGCCGTAGGCCTGGCGCAGCACGGCCATCACGGCGTCGTGGTGCTGGTCCTGCCGCTGCAGCCAGTGGTTGGCGGTGCGCTGGTAGTGGGTGCCATCGACCAGCCATCGTTCCTGCAGGCGCAGGTCGTTCTGGAAGCACAGCAGGGTGTCGGCCGCGGGCATGATGCCGCCGGTGAAGAAGTGGCGGCCCATCCAGTTGTCCTCGCCCAGGGTCTCGAACGGGTACATCAGGGTGCGGTGCGCGAAGATGTGCACGAACAACTTGCCGCCCGGGCGCAGCCATTCGCCGATCCGCGCCATCAGACTGTCGTAGTTGCGCATGTGCTCGAACATCTCGATGGACACGCAGCGGTCGAACTGGGCGGGATCCAGCTGCAGCCGGTTCACGTCGGCCGTGATGACACGCACGTTGTGCAGGCCCCGCTCGCGGCACTGCGCCTCGATGTGCTCGCGTTGCGGACGCGAGTTGGAGACGGCCGTGATCCAGGCGTCGGGGTATTGCTCGGCCATCCACAGGGTGAGCGATCCCCAGCCGCAGCCCAGCTCCAGGATGTTCTGCCCGTTGGCCAGTTCGGCGCGCTCGCCGTACAGCGCCAGCATGGCGTTCTCGGCCTGGTCCAGCGTTTCCAGGCCGGTGGGGTAGTAGGCACTGGAGTATTTGAGGCGCGCGCCCAGGCACAGCTTGAAGAAATCGGGCGGCAGTTCGTAATGCTGGGTGTTGGCCGCGTCGGTGTGGATGGCGATGGGGCTTTGCCTCAGCTCGGCGATGCGCTGGCGGAAGCGCTCGGCCTGCTGCTCGGCGCCGCCGGCGGTTTCATCGTGCAGGCGCTGGGCGCACAGGCGGCGGATGCCCAGGCGCAGCAGCGCATCGGGCACCAGGCCGCGTTCGGCCAGGCCCAGCAGGCCAGGGGCGGGTCGGTCGGCGGCCAGTTCGGGCTGGTCCTTGGCGGCGAGGGTGTGGTTCATGAGGGGCTCCTGTCGTTCGTCTTGGGAAACCACGGAAACAGCATCGGTGTCGTGCGCTGGTAATCGGCGTAGTCCTCGCCGCGCGTGCGCAGGGCCTGCTGCTCGGTGAAGGGCACGCCGCTCAGGTAGCGCAGGAACACATACATCAGCACGGGGCCCAGCCAGGCCAGGCCCCACCAGGGCGAGCCCACGGCCAGCAGCACGTAGGCGAACCAGTGCAGCCATTCGAAGAAGTAGTTCGGGTGGCGCGAGTAGCGCCACAGCCCTTCGCGGCAGGTGCGGCCGCGCTGGGCCGGATCCGCCCTGAAACGCGCCAGTTGGCGGTCGGCCAGGCTCTCGCCGGCCACGCAGGCCAGCCACACGGCCGCGCCCAGCGCGGGCCACCACGGGCTGCCCGCCGTCGCGCGTGACACCGCCAGGAAGGGCAAGGCGAACAGCACGATCAGCAGCGCCTGCGCCTGAAAGAACACGAAGAACTTGAGCTGGCTGCCCTGCCAGTGCTCGCGCAGGGCCCGGTAGCGCCCGTCTTCGCTTTCATGGCGCACGCGGTGCCACAGGTGGCCGGCCAGGCGCAGGCCCCAGGCGCCGCCCAGCAAGGCCAGCAGCGCGCGGTGAAGCACGCTGCCATCGCCCGTCCAGGCCAGCCACACGGCCGTGCCGGCCAGGCCCGTGGCCCACAGCACGTCGACGATGCCGGCGTTCTGGCGGCGGCGCTGCCATTGCCAGCCCGCGGCCATCATCGCGGCGGCCACGGCCCAGGCGATCCACAAGGGCGTCCAGGGCGAACTCATGGCGCGGGCCGGTAACCGGGCTTGGCCATCAGCAGGTGCGCCACGCCGATGGAGCGCTCGCGAAATCCCCCCTCGCAATAGGCCAGGTAGAAATCCCACATGCGGATGAAACGCTCGTCGAAGCCCTGGGCCCGCACCTGCGGCAAGGCGGCCATGAAGCGGGTGCGCCAAGCCTCCAGCGTGCGTGCGTACGACAGGCCGAAATCCTCCAGGTGCACCAAGCCCAGGTCGCTGGCACGCGTCTTGGCCGACAGCAGCGCGTTGATGGACGGGATGAAGCTGCCCGGGAAGATGAAGCGCTTGATGTAGTCCACCGAGGCCACGGCCTGCTCGTAGCGGTGGTCTTCGATGGTGATGGCCTGCACCAGGGCCAGGCCCTGCGGCGTGAGCAGGCGGCCCAGCTGGCCGAAGTAGGTGTCCAGGTAGGGCGCGCCGATGGCCTCGACCATCTCGATGGACACGAGCTTGTCGTAGGTGCCCTGCAGATCGCGGTAATCCTGCAGCAGCACGGTGACGCGGTCCTGCAGGCCGGCCTGCTGCACGCGTTGCGTGGCCAGGGCGTGCTGCTCGCGCGAGATGGTGGTGGTGGTCACATGGCAGCCGTAACGGCCGGCCGCGTGCAGCGCGAAGCCGCCCCAGCCGGTGCCGATCTCGATCACGCGGTCGCCGGGCGTGAGCTGCAGTTTGCGGCAAATGGTGTCGAGCTTGCGGGTGGAGGCGGCTTCCAGCGTGTCGTCATCGCCAGCCCACAGGGCCGACGAGTACATCAGGTCACCCGACAGGAACAGCGAGAAGAAGTCATTGCCCAGGTCGTAGTGGGCCGCGATGTTGCGGCGGCTGCCTTCGTGCGTGTTGCGCCGCAGCGCGTGCCACGCCTTCAGCGCCCAGCCGCCCAGGCGGGCCAGGCCCGTCTCCATGCCGTCGACCAGGTCGATGTTGCGCACCAGCAGTTGCACCAGGCCGACCAGGTCGTCGCAATGCCAGTGGCCGTTGATGTAGGCCTCGCCCGCGCCCACGCTGCCCTGGGCGGCCACGGCGCGGTAGAAGGCCGGATCGCGCACCACCAGGTGGATGCACAGGGGCGCGCCGGGTTCGCCCAGTTCGACGTGGCCTTGCGGATCGCTGAGCAGCACGCGGCCATGGCGCAGCTTCGCCATGCGGGCCAGCAGGCGATCGCGCAGCAGCGCATCCAGAGCGTTCATGCGCGCCGGCAGCGGCGGTGCGCGGTGGTGGTCGAGGGTGTTGCTCATGTCGGTCCTCCTGCGGTGCGGGGGTGGTCATGGACGGGCGTGCGCTTGAGCCACAGCCTCAAGGCCTGCCAGTGGATCGCGCCGATCACCTGCGCGGTCATCAAGGGATAGCGCCACAGCACGCGGCGCAGCGAGGCGGCGTCCAGCGCGTGTCGCTGCAAATGAAGGGTCGCGTCGAACTCGGGCTCGCCGCCATGCAGCACGGCCATGTGCACGCGCAGGTCGTCGCCGGGCGGCGTGAAGCGCCAGTCGTAGTCGCATTGCATGGCCATGAAGGGCGAGACGTGGAAGTCCTTGGCGAAGCGCCAATGCAGCGCGCGGCCGTGGTGCTCGGCACTCTCCACCGGCAGCACGTAGCTGTGGCGCTCCTTCCAGGGCGTGTTGGTGATCTCGGCCACGATGGCCTGCAGCGTGTGGCCGTCCGGCGCGAAGCAGAAGTAGAAGCTCACGGGGTTGAACACGTAGCCGGCGTAGCGCAGGTGAGTTAGCAAGCGAATGGGGCCTGCGGGCCGATGGCCCGTGGCCTGGGCCACGCGATCGCGCACAGCGTCGGCCAGGGCTTGCTGGGGCGGGCCCAGGTAATCGCCGCGCCGGAACTCGGCCAGGTTGCGCCGGCCCACGGACCACAGCCAGCGGCCATCGAACACCTGCCCCAGTTCGTCCAGATCCAGGTAGAGCTGGGCCATGCGGTAGCCGAAGGCGTGCGCGCGGGGCGCATGGCGGCGGTGCCGCACGGTGCCTTCGTACACCGCGCTGTACAGAGGCTGGGCGGTGCTCATGCGGTCACCTCGGCCTGTGGTGCGGTGGTGTGCGGCGACGCGGCCGCCACGCCCCCCAGCCAGTCGACGCCCAGGGCGCGGGCCACCTCCACCGCGCTGCGCATGCCGTCTTCATGGAAGCCCCATCCCCAGTAGGCACCGGCGAACCAGGTTCGGCGCACGCCCTGGATCTCGGGCTTGCGCGCCTGCGCGGCCACCGATTCGTGCGTGTAGACCGGGTGGTGGTACTGCATACGCCTGAGGATCTTGCCGGGGTCGATGTCGTCGGTGCCGTTGAGCGTCACGATCAGGGGCTCGGGCGCGTCGAGGCCCTGCAGCAGGTTCATGCAGTAGCTCACCGTGCAGTGCTGCGTGGGCACCTTGGGCACGCGGGCGTTCCAGGCGGCCCAGGCCTTGCGGCGCAGGGGCAGCAGGCGTGCATCGGTGTGCAGCACCGTGTCGTTGGGCTGGTAGCGCATCGCGCCCAGCACCGCGCGCTCGGTGGCATCGGCATCGGGCAGCATCGCCAGCGCCTGGTCGGCATGGCAGGCCAGCACGACTTGGTCGAAGCGCTCGGTGCCATGGCGCGACACCACCGCCACGCCATCGCCCAGCCGGTGCACGGCCTGCACCGGGCTGGCCAGGCGCTCCTGCACCGTCCAGGTCTGGCGCATGGCCTGGATGTAGCTGGAAGAGCCGCCGCACACCACGCGCCACTCGGGCCGGTCGGCCACCTGCAGCATCTGGTGGTTGGCCATGAAGCGCACCAGGTAGTGCGCCGGGAAGGACAGGATCTGCGCCGCCGGTGATGACCACAGCGCCGAGGCCATGGGCACCAGGTGGTCGTCGCGAAAGCCAGCGCCGTAGCCGTGGCTGCTCAGGAACTCGCCCAGCGTGGGCCCGGCGCCCGGCAGGGTCAGCAAGGCCGGAGCCTCGCGGTAGAAGCGCAGGATGTCACGCACCATGCCCAGGAAGCGCGGCGAGGCCACGTTGCGGCGCTGGCAGAACAGGGTGTCCAGCGTGGCGGCGTTGTATTCCAGGCCGCTGGCCTCGTTGCGCACCGAGAAGCTCATCGTGGTGGGCTGCGAGGCCACGCCCAGCTCGTCGAAGAGGCGGTTGAGCAAGGGGTAATTGGCCGGGTTGTGGACGATGAAGCCGCTGTCCACGGCATAGGTGCGTCCCTGCAGTTCGACCTCGTGCGTGTGCGTGTGGCCGCCCAGCCGCTGATCGGCCTCGAACAGCGTCACCAGGTGCCGGCGCGACAGCAGCCACGCCGATGCCAGTCCCGAAATACCCGATCCGATCACCGCGATGCGCATGGTTCAGTCCTTGTTCTTGTGGTCGACGACGACGGGGCCCGCGCCTTTGGCGATCACCCAGGCCGGCACGGGCTTGAGCCCGTGCACCAGTCCCAGCAGTGCCAGCAGGCGCAGGCCGAGGTAGGTGATGTCCAGCTCCCACCACCGAAAGCCCTGGCGGGCCGAGCCGGGGAAGAAATGATGGTTGTTGTGCCAGCCCTCGCCGAAGGTGATCAGCGCCAGCCAGGCGTTGTTGCGGCTGTCGTCGCGCGTGTCGTAGCGGCGCCGGCCGAAGCGGTGGGCCAGCGAGTTGATCGTCACCGTGGCGTGGAACAGCACCGTGGTCGAGATGAAGAAGCCCCACACCAGCATCTGCCAGCCATCGGTGCCCAGGCCCGGCGCCCAGTGGCTCAGGCCTTGCCCCAGGCCGAACAGCGCCAGGGCCAGCACCAGCGGCACCACCGTGTCGAAACGGTCCAGCCAGCGCAGTTCTGGAAAGCGCGCCAGATCGGGGATGCGCGACCAGTCGGTGGCGAAGGCGCGCGGCGTGAGGAACCAGCCGGCATGGCTCCACCAGAAGCCGCGATGGCGCGGCGAATGCGGATCGCCCTCGGTATCGGCCAGCCGGTGGTGGTTGCGGTGATGGGCGGCCCACCACAGCGGCCCACGCTGGCCGCACGCCGCGCCGATCACCGCGAACACGAACTGCACCGCGCGCGAAGCCTGGAAAGTGCGGTGCGAGAAGTAGCGGTGGTAGAAGCCCGTCAGCGCGAACATGCGCAGCGCGTACAGCGCCACCGCCATGCCCACCGCCACCGGCGAGGCGCCCACCCACACCACGGCCAGGCAGCCCAGGTGCATCGCGATGAAGGGCACGGCGCGCAGCCAGTCGATGCGGTCGCCGGCCGCGCCCTCGGGCACCGGGGCCACGCTGGTGTCGATCCAGCGGCGCAAGGCGGCCGCGAGCGCACGCCACGCGCTCGCGGCGGAAGGCCTCTTGGCGGTGGGGGCGGTTCTAAAGGGCTGCGACATCAGGGCTCACCTCTGGTTCTGCGGGTGCATACGCACGCCACCGCGAAATGGATGCACACGGATGCACGGCCTGCTCACAGCACGCCGCCATCGCACCGGGCCACCAGCGGCTGCGCCAGGGCCGCGGCCGCTTCGCCGTCCGGCACCAGGGCCCCACGCAAGGCGGGCGGGAAGACGATGCGCACATCCAGGTGGCGCCCCTGGCGGTCCCGCACGGTGCCGATGCCCTGGAACTCGACCAGGCGGCGGCCGTCGGGCGTGTAGGCCAGGTCGATGCCCGGCAGGGCGAAGCCGTACCAGGCGGCCACCTTCATGCGCAGGCGCCGCACGGGCTGGCCGTCCACCACGCCGTCGCGCGCCTCGGCGATGCTGAAGCGCCAGTGCTCGAAACGGCTCGGGATCAGGAAGGGCACCGTCAGCGATTGCCCGGCCGACAAGGCGGCCCACCGGGTCCGCACGAAGGCATCGAAGCCGGCATCGATCACCGCACCGGGCGCCGACGGCAAGGGGCGGCTCTGCAGCGAAGCGCCGGCACCGGTCTGCACGAACACCTCGCGGCCGGTGCCACCGGTGCGGACGCCCTCGCGGTAGCCGTCGCGGGCGTCGTGGAATTCGAAGTCAGGCGCCGGCTCGTCGGGCGAGGCCTTCAAGCGTTTGCGCGCGAAAGCCTCGCCGCCCGGGCAACGGTAGAGCACCACGTGCTGCGCCACGCCGCCCTGCTCGAACAGCCAGTGCGTTTCGCGGTACAGCAAGGCCGCGGGATCCTGGCGTGCGAAGGCCTGCCCTTCATAGCGCTCGGCCGCCGCCGCCCGGCCTGCGACAAGCAGGCACCACGGCACGGTCAGGGCAAGCAGGATGGCGCGATGGTTCATGCCCTCCAGTACGGCGCCCGGGCGGTTCTGGATGCATCGGTGATGGCCGCTTCAACAATGTCCCTTTTTCCAAATGATGACGCCCAGGCACGCCGATTGCCGATGAGCGACAGAGGGTTGGCCACCGCCAGCCTCGCCACTTAAAGGAGATCGCACATGAACACCCAAATCAAGACCCTGCTTGCCGCCACCGCCGCCGCCTTCAGCCTGTCCGCCATGGCCGCCGACACCACGCTGGCCAGCGACCCGGGCGGCACCCTGACCAAGCAGGAGGCTCGCGACCTCAAGACCCAGAACAAGGCCGAGTACAAGGCCAACAAGAAGGTCGCCGAGGCCAACAAGGATTTGGACGTGGCCGATTGCAAGACCGCCAGCCTGGAATCCAAGGACGAGCGCGACTGCAAGGCTGAAGCCAAGGCCGCCGCCAAGGCCACCAAGCACGACGCCAAGGAGGTCTACAAGGACAACAAGGCCGACATCAAGTCGCGCACCGAGTAACCGGCTCCAGTAAGCGTCAGCGCACGACACCTAGCGTAAACCCTGGGTGTCGTGCACGATGCCCTGGTGTCGCCCAGGCAGGCTCCAAAGATGACAGGTCGGTTCCTACACTGCGCCCAGTTGTCATGAGGAGACTGCCATGTCCGCCACACAAGAACACGACCGCCCCGACCAGATCGTCCCCCGCGAAAAGCTCGACTTTCACCTGGACGAAACCACCCCGCGCTTCTGGCACGGCGGCAATCCTTTCCGCACCCGCCTGTTCGATGGCATGCAGGCCGCCTTCCCTGATGGCGAGCGCTACTTCATCACCAGCGTGCGCGCCTTCCGCCACCTGATCAAGGATCCGAAGCTGGCGGAGGACGTCAAGAACTTCATGCGCCAGGAAGGCCAGCACGGCATCGCCCACACGCACTACAACGACCTGCTGCGCAAGCAGGGCTGCGACGTGGACCGCATCCTGACGGACGCCAAGGCCCTGTTCGACGACTACACCAGGAAGTATTCGGCCGAGTACAACCTGGCCCTGACCGCCGCCTTCGAGCATTTCACGGCCATGATGGCCGAGGGCCTGTT
>DXIO01000086.1 GCA_019112875.1 Candidatus Aquabacterium excrementipullorum | reverse complement strand
AAATCCATCAGGGCCATGCCTGCTCCTTCCCTTGATTGCCCTGTTTGTTCAGGGCTCGTTATGACAGGCTGGATCTTTGCACAAAACGACACCCTTTCCCACACAGCTTTACGCGTGCATGACACCCCCTTGACACACCGGGGCAACACTGAATCCGCACTCACGAAAGGAGTCATGCAATGACCATCAACAACACCTCGACATCCCTGAACCTCAAGCGCGCCCTGGGCACCCTGGCCGCCGCCATCACGGCCACCCTCGCGGCAGGCGGCACGGCACACGCCCAGCTCGCCAGCACGCCGGGCTACTACATCGGGGGCAATGTGGGCCAATCACACCTCAAGGACGACAGCCCGCTGGGCACCGACACCGACCGCAGCGACACCGGCTACAAGTTCTACGGCGGCTACCAGTTCAATCCGAACTTCGCGCTGGAGTTGGGCTACACCGGCCTGGGCAAGTTCGAGGCCCCCTCGGGCGATGTGAAGGCGCGCGGCCTGTACCTGGACGCCGTTGGCCTGGTGCCGCTGGCGCCGCAGTGGTCCGCCCTGGGCCGCATCGGCGTGGTCGACACCGAGGCCAAGATCTCGGGCAGCGGCCTCACCGTGAAGGACCACGACACGGGCCTGAAGGTCGGTGCCGGTCTGCAGTACGACTTCAGCCCCAATACCGCCCTGCGCGGCGAGTGGGAGCGTTACCGCGTGGGCCTGGACAGCGTGCGCAGCAATGTGGACCAGTACTCGCTGGGCGTGGTTTTCAAGTTCTGATCCCCGCTTGGCCGAGAGGGCGCCAGGCCGGCCGCCGGTCTGGCGCCACCTGCTCTCGCCAGCACCTGGCTTGATGGGATCCTGGGGCCCGGGTAAAATTGCCCCTTTCACAGCCCCTGGATCTACACCATGCCCCGCTGTTTCCTGCCGGCCCTGGCACTGCCCCGGGCCGGTTCAGCCGTGTTCACCATGGCCACATTGGCCCTCGCGCTGGGCACGGTCCCGGCCATCGCGCAGAACGCGGCCAGCACCCCTGCCTCCCGTGCCAGCGCACCGCCGCCACCGCCACCGGTCGATCCGAACCTGGTCGTGCCTCTGCAGCTCTCGCGCGTGCTGCCGCCCACCTCGCTGCGCGGTGAAGTGCTGTTCAGCCAGCCGCCCAATGTCGTGCTCAATGGCAAGACCAATGCGCGGCTGGCCCCCGGCGCCCGCATCCGTGCCGAGAACAACCTGCTGGTGATGTGGAACGTGCTGGTCGGCAAGAAGCTCAAGGTCAACTACACGATCGATTCCTACGGCCTGCTGATGGACGTGTGGATCCTGCGCAATGACGAGCTGGCCCAGCTGTGGCCCACCTCGGCCGAACAGGCCGCCAAATGGACCTACGACCCGATCAAGAAGACCTGGTCCAAGTAAGAGCTGTTGAGATGAGTGCCCTCCCCGAATCCCCCGACACCGCCGCCCTGCCCGCCACGGCGAACACGGGCAAGAAGGTCTACATCAAGACCTACGGCTGCCAGATGAACGAGTACGACTCGGACAAGATGTCCGACGTGCTCAATGCCGCCAAGGGCTACGAGCCCACCAACGATCCGGAACAGGCGGACCTGATCCTGTTCAACACCTGCTCCATCCGCGAGAAGGCGCAAGAGAAGGTCTTCTCCGACCTGGGCCGCGTCAAGCACCTCAAGGAGCGTGGCGTGATGATCGGCGTGGGTGGCTGCGTGGCCAGCCAGGAAGGCGCGGCCATCATCGAGCGCGCGCCGTATGTCGATGTCGTCTTCGGCCCGCAGACACTGCACCGCCTGCCCGCCATGCTGGAAAAGCGCCAGCAACTCAAGCGCCCGCAGGTGGACATCAGCTTCCCCGAGATCGAGAAGTTCGACCACCTGCCGCCACCGCGCAAGGAAGGCGCCAGCGCCTTCGTGTCCATCATGGAGGGCTGCTCCAAGTACTGCAGCTACTGCGTGGTGCCCTACACCCGCGGGGAAGAGGTGTCTCGCCCGTTCGACGACGTGCTGACCGAGGTGGCTGACCTGGCCGATCAGGGCGTGCGCGAAGTGACCCTGCTGGGCCAGAACGTGAACGGCTACCGTGGCCGCATGGGTGACACCAGCGATATCGCCGATTTCGCCATGCTGCTGGAGTACGTCGCCGAGATCCCCGGCATCGAGCGCATCCGCTACACCACCAGCCACCCCAACGAGTTCACGCAGCGCCTGATCGACGTCTACGGCAAGACCAGCAAGCTGGTCAACCACGTGCACCTGCCGGTGCAGCATGGCTCCGACCGCATCCTGATGGCGATGAAGCGCGGCTACACGGCGCTGGAGTTCAAGAGCACGATCCGCAAGCTGCGCCTGGTGCGCCCCGACATCCGCATCTCGTCGGACTTCATCGTGGGCTTCCCTGGCGAGACGGACGACGACTTCGCCAGGATGATGAAGCTGGTGGATGACATCGGCTTCGACGCGTCGTTCAGCTTCATCTTCAGCGCGCGCCCCGGCACGCCGGCCGCTTCGCTCGAAGACACCACGCCGCAGGAAGTGAAGCTCGGGCGCCTGCAGACCCTGCAGGCCGTGCTGGACAGCAACGTGCAGCGCTTCAGCCAGGCCCTGGTCGGCACGACGCAGCGCATCCTGGTCGAAGGACCCAGCCGCAAGGACCCGACCGAGCTGATGGGCCGCACCGAGTGCAACCGCATCGTCAACTTCCCTGGCGGGCCGCAACCACAGCGCCTGATCGGCCAGTTGATCGACGCGAACATCACGCTGGCCTACCCGCACTCGCTGCGAGGCGAGATCGCCACGCGCTAAGCGTTGGTTTCGCTGCACCGCAGCATCGTCAGCGGCATGGTTCAACGTTGAACAAGCCCCTGACGACCGCCTGTAGTTCACGAAAGCCCCGCCCCCATTGACCCGACAAAGGTCTAGGATGAACCCGAAAGGTGGTTCACCATGGCCGTGTCCGTCTTCGATTTGTTCAAGGTGGGGATCGGGCCTTCCAGTTCCCACACGGTCGGACCCATGCGGGCCGCGCGCCTGTTCGCGCTGCGCTTGCAACAGCAGGGCCTGATCGACAAGACGCGTCGCGTGCGTTGTGAGTTGTTCGGCTCGCTGGGCGCCACGGGGCGCGGGCATGGCAGTGACAAGGCCGTGCTGCTGGGGCTGTGCGGGCATGAGCCCGATCAGGTCGATGTGGACCGGATCGACGCGATCCTGGCCGACATCCACAGGCAGCGCGAACTACCTCTGCTGGACACGCATACCGTGCCCTTCGACGCAGAAGCCGATCTGGTTTTCCACCTGCGGCACAGCTTGCCCTTCCACCCCAACGCGCTGCGCCTGAGCGCCTTCGATGGCCATGGCCAGCCGCTGGCGCAGCGCTGCTACTACTCGGTGGGCGGCGGCTTCGTGGTCAGCGAGGAGCTGGCGCACGACAGCGCCCGCCAGCATGACGTGGCACCCGACACCGAGGTGCTGCCCCTGCCCTTCCACAGCGCAGCCGACCTGCTGGCCCTGTGCGAAACGCGCGAACTGGACATCGCCGACGTGATGCGCGCCAACGAGCGCCTGTGGCGCAGCGACGCAGAGATCGACACTGGTCTGCAGCACATCTGGGCCGTGATGCAGGCCTGCGTGCAGCGCGGCTGCCACCATGAAGGGCAAAGCGTGTTGCCCGGGCCCTTCAAGGTGCCCCGCCGTGCGCCATCGCTGTCGCGCAAGCTGGCGGCCAACACCAGCCTCGACCCGCTCGCCGTGATGGACTGGGTGAACCTTTTCGCGCTGGCTGTGAACGAAGAAAACGCCGCCGGTGGGCGCGTGGTGACGGCGCCCACCAATGGCGCCGCCGGCATCGTACCGGCGGTGCTCCACTACTACCGCCGCTTCGTCCCCACGGCCACGGACCGTGGCGTGATCGACTTCCTGCTCACCGCCGGTGCCATCGGCCTGCTCTACAAGGAAAACGCTTCGATATCAGGCGCGGAGGTGGGCTGTCAGGGCGAGGTGGGCGTGGCCTGCTCGATGGCCGCCGCCGGGCTGTGCGCCGTGCTGGGCGGCACGCCGGCGCAAGTGGAGAACGCGGCCGAGATCGGCATGGAGCACCACCTGGGCCTGACCTGCGACCCGGTGGGCGGGTTGGTGCAGATCCCGTGCATCGAGCGCAACGCGGTGGCGGCCGTCAAGGCCATCAACGCCGCGCGCCTGGCCCTGCATGGCGACGGCACGCACCACGTCAGCCTGGATCAGGTCATCAAGACCATGCGCGAGACTGGCGCGGACATGCAGAGCAAGTACAAGGAGACCTCGCGCGGAGGCCTGGCCGTCAATATCGTGGCGTGCTGAACAGGCCTTCGATCAGGCCCAGGTCGGAGTCGCCAGCCTCGGGGGGCAAGGTGGGCGCGGGCTCTTCCTTGAATTCAGGGAAGGCCGAAGGCACCGGCGGCGCCAGCACCACCTGATTGCGTCCGCCGCGCTTGGCCTCGTACAGGGCCGCGTCGGTGCGCTCCAGCGTGTGGTTGAGCGTGGCGTGCGCCACGTGCAGCGCCAGCCCGGCCGAGAAGGACACACGCAACCCCGGCACGCTGTTGGACACGGCCAGGCGCGTGAGCTCGCCCTGCAGGCGCTCCAGCGGGCGGCGGGCTTGCTCGGGCGCGGTCTCGGGGAACACGACCAGGAACTCTTCGCCGCCCCAGCGGCCCAGCACGTCGGATTCGCGCAGCACGGCGGCGGCGGCATGCGCGAACGAGGTCAGCACCTCGTCGCCCACCTTGTGGCCATGGCGGTCGTTGATGGTCTTGAAGTGGTCCAGGTCGATCAAGGCCAGCGTGAAGCGCTCGCCATAGCGGTCGAGCCGGCCCAGGCAGGCCTCCAGGCGCTCCTGCATGTGGCGCCGGTTGTACAGGCCCGTGAGTGTGTCGCGCGTGGCCAGGTGCTGCACCGTGGCCAGGGCTTTGGACAGTTCCTCGCGCTGGCGCTTGAGGCGTCCACGCCAGGCATCGAGCTGGATGGCCGTGAACACCAGCACCGGGATCACGCTGACCAGCAGTTCGAAGCGCACCAGTTCGCGCGGGAAGGGGTAGAAAGAAGGATCGTGCTGGCTCAGGATCATCATGCACGCGCCCAGGCCCACCAGCGCGATGGCGCCGACGTTGAGGGATTGGCGCGGCGTGTGCGTGTACATGCCAAACATGATCACCAGCGACAGCAGCACCATCACCACACCCCGGTCCTGCGGGAGGATGGTGAGGTAGGCGAAGCTGATCGATACGAGCGCCAGCACGTTCTGCGGGATCATCATCGTCGGATCCTTGAAGCGCCTGGAGTAACCGCTGCGCGCCAGCACCAGCGCGATGATGCACACCGGCAACGTCACGCAGGCCAGGATGGGCGGCGCCACCGGATGCATGATGCCGACGCCCGCCGCATACCAGGCGGCCAGGCAGCACACGGCGTACACCACGAAGCACAGGCCGATGCCCAGCACGCGCGAGCGCATCACGCGGTCCGTGCCCAGCAGCCAGTGCATCAGCGGCGTGGCCGCTTCGACGAAGGTGAGGGGTTTGGGGGGAGACTGCTTCTGCGGCATGGCGTCAGGAAGACGAAGGCTGCAGACGCACCACGTTGGGTGCACGGGAGGCCGGGGCCGCGGGGGGCGCGGTATCAGCAGGCGGCACGGCGGGCACGCTGTCGTCGATCAGGCACTGGTTGCGGCCTTCCTGCTTGGCGCGGTAGAGCGCGTGGTCGGCGCGTTCGATCCACTGGTCCATGGTTTCGCCCGGACGGAACTGCGCGATGCCGGCGGAGATCGTCACGTTGAAGGTGCCGTTGTCGCCCATCGGGTGGACCGCGATGCTGTTGCGCAACCGCTCGACGGCCACGAAGGCCTGCGAGGCCTCCACGTGCGGCATCAGCAGCAAAAATTCCTCACCGCCCCAGCGGGCCAGCTTGTCGACCTGGCGCAGATCGCCCTGGGCCAGCGAGGCGAAGGCCCGCAGCACCTCGTCGCCCATGCGGTGGCCGTAGTGGTCGTTGACCTTCTTGAAGTGGTCGATGTCGATCAGCGCCACGCAGGCCGGGTGCTTGGAGCGCGAGATGCAGGCCAGTTCGTTGTCCACGTGGTCGGTCATGGCCCGGCGGTTCAGCAGGCCGGTGAGCATGTCGGTGGTGGCCAGGGCCTGCGCCTGCACCAGGGTCTGGCGCAGCTCGTCGGACTGGCGGCTGATGCGCTGGCGCATCGCGCTGATCCACATCGCCACCACGGCCAGCGCCATCAGCGAGGCGGCGCTGACGCCGAAGTGCGTGAGCCCACGGTGCACCGAGAAGTTGGAGGCGCCTGTCCAGACCAGGCCAAACTGCGCCAGGCTGAGCCAGCCCGTGGCCCAGGCCCCCAGGAACAGGCACTGGCGCGGGCGCAGGCGGAACATGGCCACGGCCACGGCCTGCGCCAGCAGGATGATGGTGTCGCCCCGGTAATCGCCGATCAGCACGTAGGCCAGCACCACCATCAGCACGGACACCATGCCGTGCGGCAGCGCCAGCACCGGGTCTTCGAAGCGTTGCGTCCAGCCGCTGCGCACCAGCGTGAAGAACACCACGAAGGTGCTCAGCATGCAGCCCAGCAGCAGCCAGAACACCCGCTCGGGTATCAGGCCCAGCCACACCGAGTGCGCCAGGATGGCACCCGTGATGGCGTAGATCAGCCCTGCCCCCAGGCAGAACATGACGTGCCGGCGCACCGGCCCGGTGCCGGTGATCCAGGTGACCCAGGGGGGAATGCTGCGTAGGGTGGTCATAGGGGGATGGCTCCCTATGTTATCGACCTCGCCGGTAGGGAATTGAGCGTGAACGCCCCTGATTAACCCTTGTTCAAGCCTTGGCCAGTGCCTGAGGGCCGAGCACCGCGTCGCCCGCGGCGATCGGGTCGCCCGTGCGTTCGAACACTTCCCGCCAGGTGGCATAGCTGGCCAGTTCGCCCGTCTGCCAGGGGTGGAAGCCGGGCTTGAAGTACTGGATGTAGTGGCCCAGCAGCGGCAGGAACAGGCCGCCCGGCTTGTACAGCCACCACAGGCCGCGCGCCATGATGCCGGCGCGTTTCAGGCCGCTGAAACCATCGACGGTGAGCATGTAGTTCACCACCAGAAGCGTTGCCAGCGGGAACGAGAATGAGGTGAAGAGCAGCGGGAGCACACGCCGCCAGTAGCCCACTTTGGCCACCTTCTGCATCACGTCGAAAGCGACGGCCTTGTGCTCGACCTCTTCGATGGCGTGCCAGGTGTACATGGCGCGAATGCGCGGATCGGCCTTGTCCAGCACGCGGCAGCTTTCGAAGCCGTGCGCCATCAGCGCGGTCATGTGCTCGAAGGCGGCGGTCAGCGCCAGCGTGGTCTCCGGCTTGAGCCGCTTGCGCAGCACGTCGAACAGGAACCACACGGTCTGGCTTTCCAGCGACTTCACATGGATGCGCTGGCGCTTGAGCCGGTCGTTGAACTGGCGGTGCACGATGCCGTGCTGGCCCTCCTGGCGCGTGAAATCCTTCACTTCTTCCAGCAGTTGCGAATCGCTGATTTGGTCCTTGAAATCGCGCACGCAGCTGATGAAGAAGCGCTCGCCCTCCGGGAAGAACACCGACATGGCGTCGAAGAAGCGGCTCTTGAACGGGTCGTTGTCCAGCCAGTGGCGGGGGATGTCGCCGTCGAGTCCGAAATCGAGCTTTTCACGGGTGACGATGGGATGACTGGCGGCTTGGGGCGTCGTCATGGTGGTTCTTCTTCGATGCGGATGCGGTACGTCTAAAGGCTCAGGCGGAGATCACCCACGGCGCGCGCCCTGTCCCGGCGAACAGGCCATGGGCCTGGGCCTCGGCCAGCGTGAGCACGGGCGTGACGCAGGCGTCCACCTTGTCGAAGACATCGGCCCAGTGCGACAAAGCTTGAGTGGCGATGAGCGCCGCGACTTCGTCACGCAGGGCATTGGAATCGGGCGAGTTGGGCAACAGGCCGCGCTGCCAGTGGCGGTCCGCCCAATCGGGGCGGCCCCAGGCCTCGCAGCACAGGCGCCAGAACTTCAGCTCCAGCGCGCCGACGGCCAGCGAGCGGCCATCCGCCGTGGTGTAGAGGCTGTAGCAGGGCAAGGCACCGTTGAGCATGTCCTCGCGGGCACCGGGCAGGCGCTCCAGCAAGGGCTTGAGCATGGCGCCCGTGGCCAGCGGCATCACCTGGTGGGCCCACAGGCCGTGGGTCATGCTGATGTCGATGTGGCAACCCTGACCGGTGCGCTGTACCTGCCACAGGGCCGCCAGCAGGGCCACGCAGGCCATGGAGCTGCCCCCCGCCAGATCACCCCACTGGATGTTGGACAGGGTGACGCTGCCATCAGGCCCGCGCATCTGGTCGAGCGCGCCGGACATGGCCATGAAGTTCATGTCGTGGCCGGCCTTCTGCGCCCAGGGGCCCTGCTGCCCGTAGCCGGTGATGGAGCACACCACCAGCTTCGGGTTGATTGCCTTCAGGCTGTCGATGTCCAGGCCCATGGCCGCCATCACGCCGGGGCGGAAACCCTCCACCAGCACATCGGCATCCTGGATCCACACGCGCAGCCGGTCTTTATCAGCCTGCTGCTTGAAGTCGATCGTGCGGACATCCTTGCCCGGGTTCAGCGCCGCGTACAGCGGCGGCAGGCCCCGGGCCGGGTCGCCCTCGGGCGGCTCGACCTTGATGATCGTGGCGCCCAGGTCGGCCAGGATGCGCGTGGCGAACGGCCCCGGCAAGTTGCGCGTGAGATCAACCACACGCAGGCCCGCCAAGGGGCTCGCGGCTGACAGCGTTCCTGAGCTCATGCTCACACCGCGTCGGCGAAACGACCACCTTCGGCGGCCAGCTTCACCACGATGGCGGCCGGCTCGAAGCGCGGGCCGTACTTGGCCGCCAGCTCACGCGCCCGCTCGACGAACTTCGCCGGGCCCACCGCGTTGATGAACTGCAGCGCGCCGCCCTGGTTGGGCGCGAAGCCCCAGCCGAAGATCGAGCCGATGTTGGTGTCGGCCACCGAACGCACCACCTTCTCCTCAAAGCAGCGTGCGGCTTCGTTGGCCTGGGCGTAGAGCAGGCGATCGACGAGCTCCTGCTGCGAGGGCTGGTCGGCCTTGGGCGGGTACACCTCCAGCAGGCCAGGCCACAGGCTCTTTTCCTTGCCGGCGTAGTCGTAGAAGCCCTGGTTGGCCTTCTTGCCGATGCGCTTGTGCTCGCCACCCACCTTCTGCACCACGGCGAAACCCGGGTGCACGGCCGGCAGCGGGCCGCCTTCGGCGATCAGGTCCTTCTTGGTGGTCTCGGCGATGTAGAGCGACAGGCTCAGCGACACTTCATCTTGCAGCGCCAGCGGCGGCATGGGCATGCCCGCCTTCAGGCCGGCGACCTCGATGGAACGGGGGTGCACGCCCTCGCCCAGCATGGCCATGCCTTCCATGATGTAGGTGGTGAACACGCGCGAGGTGTAGAAGCCGCGCTTGTCGTTGACCACGATGGGCGTCTTGCCGATCTGCAGCACGTAGTCGAAACCGCGGGCCAGCGTCTCGTCGCTGGTGTCCTTGCCGACGATGATCTCGACCAGGGGCATCTTGTCCACCGGCGAGAAGAAATGCAGGCCGATGAAGTTCTGCGGGCGGCTGCTGGCCTGCGCCAGCCCGGTGATGGGCAGCGTGGACGTGTTCGAGGCGTACACGGCGCTGGCCGGGATCACGGCCTCGGTCTGCTTGGTGCACTCGGCCTTGATGGCGCGGTCTTCGAACACGGCCTCGATCACCAGGTCGCAGCCTTCGAGATCAGCGTAGGACGTGGTCGTCTTGATGCGGGCCAGTAGCGCGTCACGCTTGTCCGGCGTGCTGCGGCCACGGGCCACGGCCTTGTCCAGCAGGCCTTGCGAATAAGCCTTGCCCTTGTCGGCGTTCTCGATCGTGGTGTCCAGCAGCACGACGTCGATGCCCACCTTGGCCGACACGTAGGCGATGCCCGCGCCCATCATGCCGGCGCCCAGGATGCCCAGTTTCTTGACCTTGGATTCGGCCGGGCCCTTGGGGCGCGACTGGCCCTTCTTGATCGCGTTGAGCTGGTGCCACAGCGTGCCGATCATGTTCTTGCTGGTCTGCGAGACCACGCAGGCCGCGAAGTAGCGCGACTCCACCTGCGAGGCGGCGTCGAAATCCAGCAGGCAGCCTTCGAACAGGCAGCTCATGATGTGGGTGATGGCCGGGTAATTGCCGTGCGCCTTGGCGTTGGCCATGGACGGGGCGATGGCCAGCACCTGCACCACGGCCGGGCTCTTACTGTCGCCACCGGGGATGCGGAAGCCCTTGGTGTCCCACGGCGCGGCGGCCTTGGGGTTGGCCTTGCACCAGGCACGGGCCTTGGCCAGCAGCTCGTCGCGGTTGGCGGCCAGATCGGTCACCAGGCCCATTTCCTTGGCCTTGGCGGCGGTGAGTTCCTTGCCCTGGGTGATCAGGTCCATGGCCTTCTGAATGCCGATCAGGCGCGGCACGCGCTGGGTGCCGCCGCCGCCGGGCAGCAGGCCCAGCTTCACTTCGGGCAGGCCCAGCTTGAGCTTCGGGTCGTCGATGGCGATGCGGGCGTGGCAGGCCAGCGCCAGTTCCAGGCCGCCGCCCAAGGCCGTGCCGTTGAGCGCGGCCACCACGGGCTTGCCGCTCTTTTCCATGCGGCGCAGCATGCCCTTGAGGTCTTCGCAGAGCTTGTAGGCCTCTTCGGCCGAGGTGATCTGCGTGAGCTGGTCGATGTCGGCGCCGACGATGAAGGTCGGCTTGCCCGAGGTGATGACCAGGCCCTTGAGGTTGGCGTCGGTTTCCAGCTGCTGCACCAGGGCGGCGAAGGGCTCGACCAGCGTCGGGTTGAGCACGTTCATCGCCCGGCCGGGCATGTCGATGGTGACCAGGCCGATGCCGTCGGCATCGATGTCGAAGGTGAAGGCTTGTGCTTGTGTCATGTCGTGGCCCTCGGGATCAGACGCGTTCGATGATGGTGGCGATGCCCATGCCGGCACCGATGCACAGGGTGGCCAGCGCGGTGGCCTTGCCGGAGCGCTCCAGCTCGTCCAGGGCGGTGCCCAGGATGATGGCGCCCGTGGCGCCCAGCGGGTGGCCCAGCGCGATGGCGCCGCCGTTGACGTTGACGCGGTCCAGCGGCACGTTCAGGTCGCGCGCCGTCTTCATCGGCACGGTGGCGAAGGCCTCGTTGATCTCCCACAGGTCGATGTCGCCCGGGGTCATGCCCAGCTTGTTGAGCGCCTTCTGGCAGGCCGGCGTGGGGCCGGTCAGCATGATGGTGGGCTCGGAGCCGATCACCGAGCACATGCGAACACGGGCGCGCGGCTTGAGACCCGCCTTGATGCCGGCTTCCTTGCTGCCCAGCAGGATCAGCGCGGCGCCATCGACGATGCCCGACGAGTTGCCGGCATGGTGGCTGTGGGTCACCTTCTCGAGGGTGGTGTACTTGTCGAGCGCGGTGGCGTCGAAGCCCATGGTGCCCATCATCTCGAACGAGGGCATCAGCTTGGCCAGCGTCTCCGGCGTGGTGCCGGCGCGCACGGTCTCGTCCTTGGCCAGCATCAGCAGGCCATTCAGATCCTTCACGGGCACGATGGACTTGTCGAAGCGGCCTTCGGCCTGGGCTTGCGCGGCGCGGCGGTGCGATTCGCTGGCGTAGCTGTCCAGGTCATGGCGCGAGAAGCCCTCGAGCGAGGCGATCAGGTCGGCGCTGATGCCCTGCGGCACGAAGGCCGTGCCGCTGTTGATGCGCGGGTCCATCACCCAGGCGCCGCCGTCGCTGCCCATGGGCCAGCGGCTCATGGACTCGACGCCGCCGGCCACGATCATGTCTTCCATGCCCGAGCCGATGCGTTGCGCGGCCTGGTTCACGGCCTCCAGGCCCGAGGCGCAGAAGCGCGACAGCGTCACGCCGGCCACGCTTTCGGCCCAGCCCGAATCGAGGACGGCGGTGCGGGCGATGTCGGCGCCCTGCTCGCCCACTGGCGTCACGCAGCCCAGCACCAGGTCGTCGACCAGGGATGTATCGAGCTTGTTGCGTTGTTGCAGGGCACGCAGCAGCGTGCTCAGCAGCCACACGGGCGTGGCCTGGTGCAGGCTGCCGTCTTTCTTGCCCTTGCCACGCGGGGTGCGCACGGCGTCGAAAATGTAGGCTTCGGTCATGGAAGCTCCTTGTTCGTCAGTGGTGTGTGTTCAAAAAAGGCAAGCAGGCATCACAGGAAACGCGAGGCCAGCTCCTTCATGATTTCGTTGGTGCCGCCGTAGATGCGCTGCACGCGCGAATCGGCCCACAGGCGGGCGATCGGGTACTCCTTCATGTAGCCGTAGCCACCGAAGAGCTGCAGGCATTCGTCGATCAGCTTGCACTGGTTGTCGGTGACCCAGTACTTGATCAGCGCGGCGCGGTCCACGCCCAGCTTGCCTTGCAGGTGCGACACCATGGCCGCATCGACCAGGGCGCGCGAGGCCAGCAGCAGGGCCTGGCATTCGGCCAGCTTGAAGCGGGTGTTCTGGAACTGGAAGATCGGCTTGCCGAAGGCCTTGCGCTCCTTCGTGTACTCCAGCGTGACCTTCATGGCCAGCTCCATCGCGGCGATGCCGGCCAGGGCGACCAGCATGCGCTCCTGCGGCAGCTGCTCCATCAACTGGAAGAAGCCCATGCCTTCGTTGCCGCCGATCAGGTTCGACGCAGGCACGACCACGTCGTCGAAGAACAGCTCGGAGGTGTCCTGCGCGTCCATGCCGATCTTGTCGAGGTTGCGGCCACGGCGGAAGCCCGGGGCTTCGTCGGTCTCGACCACGAACAGCGAGATGCCCTGCGCGCCCTTGTCCTTGTCGGTCTTGGCCACCACGATCACCAGGTTGGCCAGTTGGCCGTTGGTGATGAAGGTCTTGCTGCCGTTGATGCGGTAGGTGTCGCCTTCCTTGGCGGCCAGGGTGCGCACGCCCTGCAGGTCGGAGCCGGTGCCGGGTTCGGTCATGGCGATGGCGCCGACCAGCTCGCCCGTGGCCAGGCGCGGCAGCCAGCGCTTCTTCTGCTCTTCGGTGCCGTAGTGGAAGATGTAGGGCGCGACGATGCCCGAGTGCAGCGAGCCGCCGAAGCCGCCGATGCCGGCTTCGCCTTGTGCCAGCACCAGCGCGGCCTCATGGCCGAAATCGCCACCGCCGCCGCCGTACTCCTCAGGCGTCGAGGCGCACAGGAAGCCGTTGGCGCCGGCATCACGCCAGGCCTGGTGGTCCATCACGCCGGCGTGGCGCCAGGCTTCGTCCTTGGGCCCCCACTGTTCGGTCATGAAACGCTTGGCCGACTCGAACACCATCTTGTGTTCGTCGGTCATCCACGTGGCTTCGAAATTCTGAATCGGCATGGGAATGTCTCTCTCGGTGATCCGTCACAAAAACCATTGACGAACACGCGCCGACCTAGGGGAAACCACCAAACGGTAATTTTCATTACCCATCTATAGGCACCTGGGGTGGGAATCTTGGACGACACCGGCAGCCGGGTTGTCGCCACTGATTCCTCTGTTGAACGCATGTCGCAAAGCTTCGCCATGGTGGCAAGAGCCGGCCGGGGAATCAAGCCAAAACGACGCAATCGGTTGACGTATACGTCATTTGGTAATATTGATTTCCCATCCGGAAAGACGCCATCCCATGACCGAGCCCGCCGTGCCCGGCGCCCCCGCCAGCAGCGAACCGAGCGACCCGAACGCCTCCGACGACCGCCGCGCCATCCTGGCCACCATGCGGCCGGACACGCTCAAGCGCATCGAGAAGGCCGTACTGGAGCTGTTCTCCAGCCAGGATTTCCACGATGTGAGCCTGCTGGACGTGGCCAAGGCGGCCAACGTGTCGCTGCAGACCATCTACAAGTACTTCGGCAGCAAGGAAGTGCTGGTCTACGCCATGCTCGACGTGATGCTGGGCCGCCTGGCCGAGCGCATGATCGATCACCTGCAGGGCATCGACGACGCGCGCGAACGCCTGCGCAAGACCTGCTGGGTCACGCTGGACTACATGGACAAGCACCCCGCCGTGATGATGCTGCTGTTCACCGCCGTGCCCATCACGCGGCACCGCAACATCCGCATCTACGAGAGCCCCGACCTGATGGGCTCGTTCCTGAGCGTGTTCAAGGACGGGCAGGAGCGCGGCGTGCTCAACAACAAGGTCTCCAGCAAGATCCTGCTGGACGTCTTCATGGGCGTGGTCGGCCGCGTGGTGCTGATGCACATCGTGCGTGGCGAGCAGCGTTCGCTGATCGACCAGTTCGACGAGCTGTTCGGGATCCTGTGGCGGGCGATGTCGATGCCCGACGAGGCCTGAACCAGCCGCGCACGTGACAAAGCCCTGGCTGCACCGCTTTCGCGGGCATCACCAGGGCCTGGGATCAGCGAAACGCTGAAAGCGTCGATCAGGCAGCCAGGGCCAGCAGGCGCGAGGGCTCCTGAACCAAGGTGCCTTCATGGCGGGCGTGGTCGTCCACCTTGAACACACTCACCACCTGCGCCAGGTGCGTGGCCTGCTGCTTCATGCTGTCGGCCGCGGCGGCGGCCTCTTCCACCAACGCGGCGTTCTGCTGCGTCACCTGGTCGAGCTGCTGAACCGCATCGCCCACCTGCGACACGCCTTGCGACTGTTCGCGGCTGGCGGCGCTGATCTCGCCGATCAGGTCGGACACGCGCTTGACCTCACCGACGATCTCGCCCATGGTCTTGCCCGCGCTGGACACCAGCTCCACACCGGCCTCCACCTTCTGCACGCTCTCGCCGATCAGCTGCTTGATCTCCTTGGCGGCCTGCGCGCTGCGCTGGGCCAGCGTGCGCACCTCGCCTGCCACCACCGCGAAGCCGCGGCCCTGCTCGCCGGCACGGGCGGCTTCCACGGCAGCATTGAGCGCCAGGATGTTGGTCTGGAAGGCGATGCCATCGATCACGCCGATGATGTCGCTGATCTGGCGCGAGCTGCCGGAGATGTCGTTCATCGTCACGACCACGTTGCTCACGACGTCACCCCCCTTGCGCGCGGCCTCCGAGGCGCGCGATGCCAGATGGCTGGCCTGTGCGGCCGCCTCGGCGTTCTGCGTGATGGTGGACGTGAGTTGCTCCATCGACGCGGCCGTCTGCTGCAGGTTCGAGGCCTGCTCTTCGGTGCGCTGGCTCAAATCGGCATTGCCCATCGCGATCTGGCTGGACGCCGTGCTGACGGATTCGACACCGTTGCGCACTTCGCTCACCACGGAGCGCAGGCGCGCCACCATCTGGCCGAGCGCATGCATCAGCTGGGCCACTTCGTCCTTGCCCTGGGCGCGCGTTTCGCGGGTCAGGTCGCCCTCGGCCACGGCCTGGGCCACCTGCACGGCCTGCTCCAGCGGGTTGGCGATGGCGCGCGAGATCAGGAAGCACAGCAGTGCCGAGAGCCCGAAGGCCACTGCGAACAGGCCGATCGTGCCCTCCAGGCTGGCACGCTGCATCGCCGCCACGGCCTTGCCGTCGACGTTGGCCATGTTGTCGTTGTAGCTGGCCAAGGCCTTGAGCGACGCGGACACTGCGTCGAACGCCTTCAGCCCTTCGCCGCCGACCACGGCCTGCGCGCCTTCCATGTCGCCCCCGAGGGCCACTGCCACGCCCTTGTCGGACACCTGGGTGTAGGTCGCCCAGTCGGCCATGGCCTTCTGGAACAGCGCCCGCTCCTGCTCGTCGGCGATGGCGGCCTCGTAGCTGCGGCGAAAACCATCGAACTCTTCCTTGCTCGCCTTGATGCGCTCGACCACCTTGGGCAGTTCGTCCAGTCCGGTCATGGCCACGCGAAAATCGCGGGTGCGCAGCCGCGTGGCGGCCTCGGCCATCAGCAGGCTGTCACGCACGCCGCCCAGGCGCACCTCGATCAGCGCTTCGGTGCGCTCGCCGATGCGGGCGCCCTGCACGCCGGAGAGCAGCGTGATCAGGCTCATCAAGAGCAGCACGGTGGCGAACGCGAAGATCAGCTTGCCGCGGACGGAGAACTGTTGAAGCAACTTCATGGCCGGTGTCTTTCCTATGTCAAAGAACAGTCCCCCTGTGGACTGCGTTAGGCTGGTTGGCGACCAGCATTGGAAAGCGGCCGCATGGGTGCCGTGACTATCGGACAAACGTGAACAGAGATGAACAATAAAAACGTGCGCTTTTCCGCACTTGTTTTACTTGTACGTTTACACGTACGATAAGAAGCTGATGAGCAAGCCCCTGCTTTCCACCAAGCGCAGCCGCACCGCGGCCAAGCGGCCGTCCACGCGGGTGCGGCGAGGCAATGAACAGGACCAGTTGGCGCTGCGCCGCGCGGTGCTGGACGCGGCCATGGCCCTGTTCCATGAGGGCGGCCTCGACGGCGTGACGATGCGGGGCGTGGCCACCCGGGTGGGCGTGTCGGCCATGGCGCTTTACCACTACTTCCCCAGCAAGGCGGCGCTGCTGCATGGCCTGTGGGAAGCCACCATCACCGAGCTGCAGGCCGACCTGAACCAGGCCATCGAGGCCGCCGGCCTGGATGCCCACGCCCGTCTGCGTGCCTGGATCGACGCTTTCTTCAGCCACTTCGAGGCGCGGCCGGACAGCTACCGACTGGTCTTCATGCTGGACACCCGCCAGGCTGAGGACGATGGCGACGGTGCGCCCGTCTGGGGCGAACTGCCTGCCTACCGCGAGGTGCTGCAAGCCGCCACGGCTTTGTCACGCGACGTCGCCCAGGCGTTGGGCGGTGACGACGATGAGGCCCGCATCCGCCAAGCCGGCGAGTTGCGTCTCGTGATGACGGTCGGCTATCTGCACTCGCGTCTGATCAACACGCGCTATCCGTGGAGCGATCTGGCGGCGCTGCGCGCCACCACCATCGACTTGATCGTGCAGGCGGTGGCGCAGTGCCTCACCGGCCAATGCCCGGGCGACAAGGCAGCGCCCGCCAGGCCAGTCAGAACACGCGGGTGACCTGGTAGCCCATGCGGGCCAGCAGGCTGGGCAGGCCGTCATCGCCCACCATGTGCAATGCGCCCACGGCCGCGAACACGCGCTTGCCCTGCTTGTGCAAGGTGTCCACACCCTTGGCCATCTGCGGGTTGCGGGCGTCCATCAGACCGGCCATGAAGCGGCGCTCGGCCGGCGTCTTCATGCAATCGCACCAGTCGTCGTAGCGGGCCAGATCGTCGATGCGGCCTTGGACCCAGCTGTCCACCACGCGGGTGATCACGCGCTCGGCGGTGCCATCTTCCAGCTGCGTCAGGGTGCGGTCGAGCAGCAAGGCGGCTTCGGCCGGATCGTTCGGCACCAGGGCGCGCAATTGCGCCTCGGCGGTCTCCAGCCCCACCACGGGACGCTCCGCCGCCTGCGACCAGCCCACCAGCATCACTTCCTGGGCCCACATGGCGCTGAGCCCCTGGTTGCCGGCGGCCGTGACCATCAGGGTCATCACCTGCAGCAAAGGCGGCATGCCCGCGAGGCTTTCGGCCGGCATGCACAGCCGCTGGCGCTGGGCTTCCAGGCGCTTGAGCAGTTCAGGCGGCGCCTGGTGAGCCGAGGCCGGCAAAGCGGCCATCGCGGCCTTCAAGGTCTGGGGCATCTTGGGGTCGGACACGTCCAGCTCCAGCGCGACCAGGTCGGCGTTTCTCAAGGCCTCCGCCATCTTGGGGCCGGGAAAAGCGGTGGACAGGCGCCCCAGGTGCAGGCTGCCGTACAGGTAGGAGCTGCGACCATCCTTGGTGATGCGCCACAGCAAGCCGTGCTCGGTGGCAGAGGCCACGGCCTTCTGCATCTCGGCCGCATCGGGCATCTGGAACGGCGGAGGGCAGGTGGCGGGCGGCGCAGACCAGGCCGTCAGCGCCCATCCGGCGCCCATGACCATCAACGCCGCACGCCGCAGCAGACGCGAACCCGTGGAACGAACCGGCATCTCACCCTCCCCTGTTGAAAGGAAGGCAGTCTACCCCTGGGCGGCCTTGCTCCGGGAGCGCTTGGCATCCAGCGCCTGGCGGCTCTGCTGGTTGATCAGGCGCAGCTCGTTGAGCGAGGTGTCGATCTCGGCGCGCTTGGCCTCCAGGTCGCGGATGGCGGCGTCCGTCGTCTCGATGACGTAGGTGAGCTGCTGCACGCGGCCCTCGCCGTGGTCGCCGTACATGTCCAGGTAGGCCTTGATCTCGGACAGTGGCATGCCCAGGTTCTTGGCGCGCAGGATGCGGGCCAGCCGGGCGCGGTCGATCTTGGAATAGACACGCGTGCCGTTGAGCCGGCGCGGCGTGAGCAGGCCCTTGGTTTCGTAGAAGCGCAGCGTGCGGGCCGACACATCGAAGGCCTCGCACATTTCGGCGATGCCCATCAGGGCGTCATCGCCCACCGTGTCTGCTGCTGAGGAACGCGTGCTCTTGTCCATGCCGTCATTATCCATCCGTATCCGCCATGTCACGACCGGGATTTTACTTATGCGTGATGACATTGACGTTAACGTCAACACCAGCTAGATTCGCGCCATTCGATGACACCACAACCCCACAGGACGACGCGGATGAGTTATTTCAACGAGACCCACGCCATGGTGCGCGAGACCGCGCGGCGCTTCGTCGAGCAGGAGGTCAAGCCGCACATCCACACGTGGGAAGAAGAAGGCGGCTTCCCGCGCGAGGTCTACCAGAAGGCCGGCGCGCTGGGCCTGCTGGGCATCGGCCATCCGGAGGCCCTGGGCGGCACCGGCGAGCACGATATCTTCATGAAGATCGCCGTGACGGAAGAGTTGATGCGCAGCACCTCGGGCGGTTTCGCGGCCAGCATCGGCTCGCTGGACATCGGCCTGCCCCCCGTGTGGCGCATGGGTTCGCCCGAGCTGCAAAAGCGCATCGTGCCCGCCGTGCTGGCCGGCGAGAAGATCGCGGCGCTGGCCATCACCGAACCCGGCGGCGGCTCCGACGTGGCCAACCTGCGCACGCGCGCCGTGCGTGATGGCGACCACTACGTCGTCAACGGCTCGAAGACCTTCATCACCTCGGGCACGCGCGCCGACTACGTGACGGTGGCCGTGCGCACCGGCGAGGCCGGCTACGCGGGCGTGTCGCTGCTGCTGATCGAGAAAGGCACGCCGGGCTTCTCGGTGGGGCGTGATCTGAAGAAGATGGGATGGTGGGCCTCGGACACGGCCGAGCTGTTCTTCAGCGATTGCCGCGTGCCGGTGGGCAACCTGATCGGGCCGGAGAACTCGGGCTTCCTGACCATCATGCTGAACTTCCAGACCGAGCGCCTGGCGCTGGCCGTGATGGCCTACATGACGGCCCAGATCGCGCTGGAGGCCTGCCTGGACTACGTCAAGACCCGCGTCACCTTCGGGAAACCCTTGTCCAAACACCAGGTGATCCGGCACAAACTGGCCGAGATGGCCACCAAGGTCGAGATCGCCCGCGAATACACCCTGCACTGCGCGACCCGCATGGCGCGCGGCGAGCAGATCCTCAAGGAGGTGTCCATGGCCAAGAACTTCGCCACCGAGACCTCCGATGCGGTTACCTACGAGGCTGTGCAGATCTTCGGCGGCATGGGCTTCATGCGCGAATCGGTGGTCGAGCGCCTGTACCGCGACAACCGCATCCTGTCGATCGGCGGCGGCACGCACGAGATCATGAACGAGATCATCGCCAAGCAGCTGGACCTGTAAGAACCAGCGCCTCACGGTTCGCCGGATTACCTTTTCAAATTACCCAAACGACATGCAGTTGACGTTAACGTCAACTTGACCTAGATTCACGCTCACCATGTCCCAATCCACACTCACCCCATCCGCCGCCTCGCGCTATGCCAGCGTGCTGCGCCCCGACGTGTTCAAGGGCCAGGTCCACGTCGTCACCGGCGGCGGCAGCGGCATCGGTCGTTGCGTGGCGCATGAGCTGGCCTCGCTGGGCGCCACCGTCGTCATCACCGGCCGCACGCAATCCAAGCTGGACGCCACCGCCGCCGAGATCCGCGAGGACGGCGGCCTGGTCGACACCTCGGCCTTCGACATCCGCGACGACGACCAGGTCAAGACGGCTGTCGCCGCCATCGTGGCCAAGCACGGCCGCATCGACGGCCTGGTCAACAACGCGGGCGGCCAGTTCCCGGCCCCGCTGCAGATGATCTCCAAGCGCGGCTTCGAGGCCGTGGTGGCCAACAACCTCACCGGCGGCTTCCTGATGGCGCGCGAGGTGTTCAACCAGACCATGCAGAAGAACGGCGGCGCCATCGTCAACATGGTGGCCGACATGTGGAACGGCATGGCCGGCATGGGCCACTCGGGCGCGGCGCGCGCGGGCATGGTCAACCTGACCAAGACGGCCGCCTACGAATGGGCCTTCGCCAATGTGCGCGTGAACGCCGTGGCGCCAGGCTGGATCGCCTCCAGCGGCATGGACGCCTACGGCCCCGAGATGGCGCCGCTGCTGCGCAGCCTGAAAGACAACGTGCCGATGAAGCGCATGGGCCTGGAAGCCGAGGTGAGCTCGGTCATCTGCTTCCTGCTGAGCCCGGGCGCGGCCTTCGTCACCGGCATCACCGTGCCCATCGACGGCGGCGCGCCGCTGAACAACGCCCTCTACCCCGTGGCGCCCCACAAGCCGCCCGCCACCTTCGACGGCTTCCACCGCGCGGTGGTGCCCAAGGTGCTCAAGGACCTCTGAACCGACACGCCATGCCCGTCCTGCGTTCACAACTCAATCCCAAGTCCGACGCCTTCCGCGCCAATGCCGACCGCATGCGCGAGCGCCTGGACCAGGTTCGCTCGCTCGAGGCCCTGGCCCGCGAAGGCTCGGCCTCCAAGCGCGACAAGTTCGACAAGCGCGGCCAGTTGCTGCCGCGCGAGCGCGTCGCCCGACTGATCGACCGCGATTCCACCTTCCTCGAAATCAGCACCCTGGCCGGCCTGGGCATGCACGACGACGACGGCAAGAAGAGCGTGCTCGGCGGCGGCACCATCATCGGCATTGGCACCGTGGCCGGCAAGCGCTGCCTGATCACCGCCAGCGACAGCGCGCTCAAGGGCGGCACCATCTCGCCCATGGGCCTCAAGAAGGGGCTGCGCGCGCAGGAGATCGCCCGCGAGAACAAGCTGCCCCTGATCGGCCTGGTCGAAAGTGGCGGCGCCAACCTGATGTACCAGGCCGAGATCTTCGTCGATGGCGGCAAGAGCTTCGCCAACCAGGCCCGGCTGTCGGCCATGGGCGTGCCGCAGATCGCGGTGGTGCATGGCTCGTCCACCGCCGGTGGCGCCTACCTGCCCGGCCTGTCGGACTACGTGATCCTGGTGCGCGAGCGCTCCAGCATCTACCTGGCCGGCCCGCCCCTGGTGAAGGCCGCCATCGGCGAAGACTCGACCGACGAAGACCTGGGCGGCGCCGAAATGCACGCCAGCGTGACCGGCCTGGGAGAGTACCTGTGCGACAACGACGCGCATGCGATCGCGATGGCGCGCGAGCTGATGGACAAGCTGCAGTGGGATGAAGTCTCCGCTGCATCGGGATCGACCAAGCCCATCGCCGCGCCGCTTTTCGATGAAGAGGAACTGCTCGGCTGCATCCCCGCCGACGACCGCGAGCCCTTCGACACCCGCGAGGTGATCGCCCGCATTGTCGATGGCTCCGACTTCCTGGAGTTCAAGGCCAACTACGCGCCCGAGACGCTGTGCGGCCACGCCCGCATCAACGGCCACCTGATCGGCATCCTGGGCAACAACGGCCCGATCCAGCCGCAGGGCTCGACCAAGGCGGCGCAGTTCATCCAGCTGTGCGACCAATCCGGCACGCCGCTGCTGTTCCTGCAGAACACCACGGGCTACATGGTGGGCTCGGCGGCCGAACACGGCGGCGCCATCAAGCACGGCTCCAAGATGATCCAGGCCGTGGCCAATGCCCGGGTGCCCAAGTTCACCATCGTGCTGGGCGGCTCGTTCGGTGCCGGCAACTACGGCATGTGCGGCCGCGGCTTCGATCCGCGCTTCATCTTCTCGTGGCCCTCGGCCCGCACCGCCGTGATGGGCGGCGCGCAGGCGGCCAAGGTGATGGAGATCGTCACGCGCGGCAAGATGGAACGCGCCGGCATGCCCGTGAACGACGCGATGCTCGAAGGCATGTCCGCCGAGATCAAGAAGCGGCTCGATGCCGAATCGAACGTGCTGTTCGGCACCGCGCGCCTCTGGGACGACGGGATCATCGACCCGCGCGACACCCGCCGCGTGCTCTCGCTGTGCCTGGACCTGGCCCGCGAGGCCGACCAGCGCCAGCTGCGACCCAACACCTTCGGCATCGCGCGCCTCTGAACCAGGCGATCGGCCACCACCCCACACGACACACGTCCCGCCACGACGGGCAACCGAGGAGACACACCATGCAATTCACCGCCGAACACCGCGCCCTGGGCGAAACCGTCAAGCGCTTCTGCGAGCAGGAGATCAACCCCTTCATCAAGGAATGGGAAGAAGCCGAGATCTTCCCGGCGCACGAACTGTTCAAGAAGATGGGCAACCTGGGCCTGCTGGGCGTCAAGTACGACACGGCTTATGGCGGCATGGGCCTGGATTTCTCATACTCGATGGTGGTGGCCGAAGAGCTGGGCGCGATCCCCTGCGGCGGCGTGCCCATGGCCATCGGCGTGCAGACCGACATGTGCACCCCGGCCCTGCACCGCTTCGGCTCCGATGAGCTGAAGAAGGAATACCTGGCACCGGCGATTGCTGGCGACATGGTCGGCTGCATCGGCGTGTCCGAAGCCGGTGGCGGCTCCGACGTGGCCGCGCTCAAGACCTCGGCCCGCACCGAAGGCGGCGACTACGTGATCAACGGCAGCAAGATGTGGATCACCAACGCCATGCAGGCCGACTGGTGCTGCCTGCTGGCCAACACCTCCGAAGGCAAGGTGCACGAGAACAAGTCGCTGATCATGGTGCCGATGGATGCCAAGGGCATCACCAAGCAGAAGATCAAGAAGATCGGCATGAACTCGTCGGACACGGCGCAGATCTTCTTCGACAACGTGCGCGTGCCCAAGCGCAACCTGATCGGCATCGAAGGCACCGGCTTCATGATGCAGATGCTGCAGTTCCAGGAAGAGCGCCTGTACGGTGCCTCCAACTCGCTGAAGATGCTCGACAATCTGATCGACCTGACCATCGAGTACTGCCGTGAGCGCCACACCTTCGGCAAGCCCCTGCTGGACAACCAGGTCATCCACTTCCGCCTGGCCGAGCTGCGCACCGAGGTCGAGGCCCTGCGCTCGCTGACCTACCGCGCCGTCGAAGAGTACGTGGGCGGCAAGGACGTGACCCGCCTGGCCTCTATGGCCAAGCTCAAGTGCGGCCGCCTGATCCGCGAAGTCGCCGACAGCTGCCTGCAGTACTGGGGCGGCATGGGCTTCACCTACGACAACCCGATCTCGCAGGCCTACCGCGACGGCCGCCTGGTGTCCATCGGCGGCGGCGCCGACGAGATCATGCTGGGCATCATCGCCAAGCTCGAAGGCACGCTGCCCAAGAAGGTGCGCTGAACCATGGATGCCTCGTCCTTCAAGACCATCCAGGCCACGGTCGATGCCGGCGTCTGCACGCTGCTGCTGAACCGGCCCGAGGTGCGCAACGCCATGTCGCTGGCCATGGTCAACGAGCTGCTCGATGCGCTCAAGCAGGCCGAGAGCGACAGCGCCGTGCGCGTGGTCGTGCTGCGCGGCGCGGGCGGGCACTTTTGTGCCGGCGGCGACATCTCCGACATGGCCCAGGCCCGCATGAAGCTGGCGCAGGCCCAGGCCGATGGCTCGCTGGCGGGTGATGCACCCGATCCGGTCGCTGCCTTCAACGCGCAGTTCGGCCGCCTGTGCCTGGCCTATGCCCGCTCCACCCTGCCCATCATCACGGTGCTCGAAGGCACGGTGATGGGTGGCGGGTTTGGTCTGGCGTGCGTGTCCGACGTGAGCCTGGCCGCCGAGAACGTGGCCTTCCGCCTGCCCGAGACTGCGCTGGGCGTGATCCCCGCGCAGATCGCGCCCTTCCTGGTCGAACGCATCGGCTATGCCGAGGCCAAGCGCCTGGCCGTGACCGGCGCCAAGGTCGATGCCGCGCAGGCGCTCACCATCCGCCTGGTGCACGAAGTGGCGCCCGACACCGCTGCGCTGTACGACGCGCTGCAACGCACCATCGCCAGCATCCAGGCCTGCGCTCCGGGTGCCATCGCCGCCACCAAGGCGCTGCTGTCGCGCGCACGCCTGGAGCCAGCCGACACCCTGATCGACGAAGCCGCCGCGATCTTCTCGCGCGCCGTGCTCAGCGACGAAGGCCAGGAAGGCACCAGCGCCTTCATGCAGAAACGCAAACCCAAGTGGGTCCCACAGACCGCTTGAACCACACACGACCATGCTGACCAAGATCCTGATCGCGAACCGGGGTGAGATCGCCTGCCGCGTGATCCGCACGGCCCGCAAGCTGGGCTACCGCACCGTGGCCGTCTACAGCCAGGCCGACGCCAACGCGCCGCACGTGTCGCTGGCCGACGAGGCCGTGTGCATCGGCCCGGCCGCCGCGTCCGAGTCCTACCTGAAGGTGGATGCGCTGCTCGATGCGGCCCGCCGCACCGGTGCCAACGCCATCCACCCCGGCTACGGCTTTCTGTCGGAGAACGCGGGCTTCGCGCAGGCCTGTGCGGATGCCGGCGTCACCTTCATCGGCCCCTCGCCCGAAGCCATCCGCGTGATGGGCGACAAGGCCGGCGCCAAGAAGGAGATGATCAAGGCTGGCGTGCCCACCGCGCCTGGCTACCTGGGCGCCGACCAGAACGACGACACGCTGATCGCCGAGGCCAAGCGCCTGGGCTACCCACTGCTGGTCAAGGCCGTGAGCGGCGGTGGCGGACGTGGCATGCGCCTCGTCCACCAGGACAGCGAATTGGCCCAGGCCATCACCAGCGCGCGCCGCGAGGCGCAGAGCGCTTTCGGCGACGGCACGCTGATGCTGGAGCGCCTGGTCGAGAACGGCCGCCACATCGAGATCCAGGTCTTCGCCGACGGCCATGGCAATGCCGTGTACATCGGCGAGCGCGATTGCACTGCGCAGCGCCGCCGCCAGAAGGTGATCGAGGAATCGCCCTCGCCGGTGGTGAGCCCCGCGCTGCGCAAGGCCATGGGCGACAGCGCCGTGCTGGCCGCCAAGTCGATCAATTACTGCGGCGCCGGCACCATCGAGTACATCGTCGACCAGGAGTTGAACTACTACTTCCTGGAGATGAACACCCGCCTGCAGGTAGAGCACCCGGTCACCGAGATGATCTCCGGCTTCGACCTGGTGGAGTGGCAGCTGCGCGTGGCCGACGGCCAGCCCCTGCCCGTGACGCAGGACCAGATCACCTACACCGGCCACGCCATCGAGGCCCGTCTGTACGCGGAAGATCCGTACACCGGCTTCGCGCCGCAAACCGGCCCCATCGCCTGGTGGCGCCCCGCCGCTGCGCTGTACGACGGCGTGCGCATCGACGACGGCATCCGCGAGGGTGGCGAGGTCTCGCCGCACTACGACCCGATGGTGGCCAAGCTGATCGTGCACGGCCGCGACCGTGCCGACGCCATCCGCCGCCTGATCGCCACGCTGGACGACGCGCCGCTGCTGGGCCTGAAGAACAATGCCCGCTTCCTGCGCGATCTGGTGGACCACCAGCGCTTTCGCGCCGGCACGATGACCACCACGCTGATCGACCAGTGGCAGACCGATGGCGAGGCCTTGCTGAACAAGCCGCAGGCGCCGGAAGACGCCTGGCTGCTGGCCGCCGCGCTGTTCGCCGCCCGGCAGGCTGGAGGCCAAGCCCCCGCCCGCACCCTGCGCGCCGACAGCGTCACCGCCTACGACCTGCCCTTGGTGCACGAAGGCGAGCGCCGCACGCTGCGCACCCGCCCCGATGCGAACGGCGTGGTGCACGTGCAGCCCTCACCCACCGAGGCAGCAAAAGCGCTGCGCCTGATCGACCAGGGCGCGGACATCCGTGGCGGCCTGGTGCGCTACGAACTGAACGGCGTGCAGCGCAAGGTGCTGGCTGTGCAACTTGGCACCGATTTGCACTTGGTGATCGACGCAGCCACCTTCGTGTTCACCGAGGCCTCGCCCTGGCCCGACCAGAACGCGGCGCAGGACCCGAGCCGCGCGCTGGCCCCCGTGGCCGGCACCGTCGCCCAGGTGCTGGTGAAACCCGGCGACACCGTGGCCGAAGGCCAGCAGCTGCTGAGCATCGAGGCCATGAAGATGGAAATGTGGCTCACCGCCCAGGCCGCCGGCACCGTCAAGGCCGTGCACGCCAAGGTGGGCGACCAGGTGCAGGCCAAGGCCCTGCTGATCGACATCGAACTTGAGACGAACAAGGACTGACACCATGGACAAGGCCATCCTGACCTGCGCGCTGACCGGCGTGCTCACCGACCCCGCCCAGCACCCCGTGCCCGTCACGGCCGCCGAAATGGCCGCCGCCGCGCGCGAGGCCTTCGATGCCGGCGCCTCGATCATGCACGTGCACCTGCGCCAGCAGACGCCCGGCATGGGGCGCTTCCCGAGCTGGGATCCGGACGTCGCCGCCGAGATCGACACCGCGATCCGCGCCGCCTGCCCCGGCGTCATCATCAACCTGACCACCGGCGTGGTCGGCAAGGACATCTCCGGCCCCGTGGCCTGCATCCGCCGCGTGCGCCCCGAGATCGCCGCCTGCAACGCCGGCAGCCTGAACTACCTCAAGATCAAGGACAACGGCCAGTGGGCCTGGCCTCCCATGCTGTTCGACAACACGGTCGACAAGGTCAAGTCCATGATCGACGTGATGCATGAAACCGGCACGCGCCCCGAGTTCGAGTGCTTCGACGTGGGCATCGTGCGCTCGGTGGGCATGTACCGCAAGGCCGGCATGACCGACCACCTGGAGTACAACTTCGTGATGGGCGTGGCCTCGGGCATGCCGGTCGATGCCGAGTTGCTGGCCCTGCTGGTCAAGTACCGCGAGCCCGGCACCGTGTGGCAGACCACGCTGATCGGCCGTGAAGAAATCTGGGCCGTGCATCAGGCCACGGCGGATCTGGGCGGCATGCTGCGCACCGGCGTGGAAGACACCTTCTACCTGCCCGGCGGCGCCCGCACCACCGGCAACGGCCAGCTGATCGAGGCGCTGGCCCAATGCGCCCGCAACGCCGGCCGCGAGATCGCCAGCCCGGCCGAAGCCCGCCAACTGCTGGGCCTGAAGGACGCCAGCCAGCACGGCGTGGGCGCGCCCGAAGCCGCGGCGGCCTGACACGAACGGTGACGCAGCCCTGGCGCGATTCGCGTTGCGGCAAACAGCCCTCCGTGAACACCCCTGCCTGTCGCGGGGTGTTCCTTGCTGTCGCCTCGCATCATGGACGAGGGTTCAGGCAAGCTCCTACAGTCGCGGCTCTTGATCCAACACGATCCGACTGCCATGCCACCCGCCATGTCCGCCGCCCTGCCCTCCGGCACCGCCACCCACGCCCCTGCATCCGGCCCGGTCCCGCGCCTGTCCACGGTGATGTCCGGCCCTGTGCGGCTGGCCGTCAAGCAATGGGGTGACCCCCGCCGCCCCACCATCGTGCTGGTGCACGGCTACCCGGACAACAGCGCCGTGTGGCACCCGGTGGCCGAGCTGCTGGCGCGTGATTTCCACGTGGTGGCCTACGACGTGCGCGGCGCCGGCCAGTCCGACCGCCCCAGCCGCATCCGGGACTACAAGCTCGACAAGCTCAAGGACGATTTCGTCGCCGTGATCGACCACGCGGCGCCCGGCAGGCCCGTTCACCTGGTGGCGCACGACTGGGGCTCGATCCAGAGCTGGGAGGCCGTGACCGAGCCGGCCCTGCAGCAACGCATTCTGTCCTTCACCAGCTGCTCCGGCCCCTGCCTGGACCACATCGGGCACTGGTTCCGCCAGCGCCTGGCGCACCCCACCTGGCGCAACGTCAAGCAGTTGCTGATCCAGTCGGTCAAGTCCTGGTACATCTACTTCTTCCAGTTGCCGCTGCTGCCCGGGCTGCTGTGGCGTGCCGGTGTAGGCCGCGCCTGGCCAAAGCTGGTGCGCCTGCTTGAAGGCACGAAGGTCGAAACCAATCCCACGCAGGTGGCCGACGGCGTGCACGGCGTGCAGCTGTACCGCGCCAACATGCTGCCTCGCCTGCTGCGCCCGCGCAGCCGCTATACCACCGTGCCCGTGCAGGTGCTGGTGCCCCGCCGCGACCTGTACGTCAGCCCCTGGCTGACCGAAGACCTGCACCGCTGGACCGACAAGCTCTGGCGCCGCGAGTACACCGCCGGGCACTGGATGCCTGCTTCGCATCCGGGCGAGATGGCCGGCGCGATCCGCCGTTTCGTGCAGTTCAGCAGCCGCCCCGCCGCCGCGGCCTGACAAGGCCGGGCCGTCATATCTGACGCGGACCTGAGCCCTCCACGCAGCCTGTAGGGCCTTGCGCTCAAGCCGGCTTGCACACCCGCCGAAAAACCGGCATATCCGCAGTCAAACGGAACCGGAACCCAGGGCCCCATGGCGAGCAGCCACGATCTTCCCCTGCCTGGCGACGAACCGGCCGCCACGGGGCTGGTCTGGTTGCTGGGTACTCACCCGCTCACTCGGCAGGCCCTCGCGCGCCTGGCCTGGCTGGTGCCTGCCTATGCCTTCAGCTGCGCCGTGTTGGGCATGGCCTCGTGGATGGGATTGATGCCTGCCTGGAAGATCATCCTTCTGGCCACGGGCAGCTTTTCCGGCCTGGCCGTGTTCTACGTGCTGATGCGCAGCGGTTGGTCCCTGCGCCGACAGGAGCCCACGCTGGCCTTCGCCCGGGTGCTCTTCAGCATTGGCTGCGTGGCGCTGGCCTATGCCCTGCTGGAGCCCGCGCGCGGCCTGGCGCTGCAGTACCTGTGCATCATCCTGGTCTTCGACATGAACCGGCTCACGACGCGGCAGGTGCGCATGGCGGCCATCGCCGCGCCGCTGCTGATCGTGGCCACGCTGCTGCTGACCTGGAGGCTGGGCCTGGCCACAGTGGATGTCGACACCGAGGTGGTGAACCTGGGCATGGCCGCCGTGATGGTGCCCGTGCTGCTGATCGTGTCGGGCACGGCCCGCCGCGTGCGCCGCCAGATGCTGGAGACCCGGGCCGAACTGGCCCAGGCCCTGGAGCGCACGCAGGCCCTGGCCATCCGCGACGGCCTGACCAGCCTGTACAACCGCCGCCACCTGCAGCAACGCCTGGGTGAAGAGCTGCTGCGCCAGCGCCGCAACCATCGGCCCTTCTGCGTCGGGCTGCTGGACATCGACCACTTCAAGCAAATCAACGACCGCCATGGCCACGCCACCGGCGACACCGTGCTGCGGGAAGTGGCCCGCCTGCTGCCCCCGCTGCTGCCGCCCACGGCCGTGCTGGCGCGCTGGGGCGGCGAGGAGTTCCTGCTGCTGTTGCCCGACACCACGCTGGCACCGGCGCATGGGGTGCTGCAGCGCCTGCACCAGGCCATGGCCCAGTCAGACTGGCACGCGCTGGCCAACGGCCTGCAAGCCGTCACCTTCTCGGCCGGGCTTTGTCAGAGCGTGCCCACCGACGAGATCCATCGCACGCTGGAGCGCGTCGACCAGGCCCTGTACGAGGCCAAGGCCACTGGCCGCGACCGCACCGTCGCCAAGGAGCCGGCATGAGCGCGATGAGCCTGCCCCAACTCCGACGCCGCCTGGGCGATGCGTTGCTGGGCACCGAGCGCCGCCTGCGCAACCGCCTGGTGATGTGCCTGCTGGCCAACGCGCTGTACCTGGGCTGGTTCATCTTCATCCCGCTCTTCATCATCCCGCGCGGCCTGGTCTCGCGCGAGGTGGGCCAGTTCTTCATGGCCCATCAGTTCATCGCACTGGTCACCTTCTACCCGCTGGTGCGCAGCGGCCTCACGCGCCACTGGGCCGATCCGGGCCTCGTCGTGCCGCAGATCGTGTGGGCCTGCCTGGTGCTGGTGGTGGGCTACGCCGTGTCGCCCGTGGGGCGAGCCGTCAGCCTGCAGACCATGGCGCTGATCATGGTGTTCGGCTTCCTGAGCCTCACGCCGCGCGCCGCGATGTGGTCAGGCATCGGCATGGTCGCCATGCTGCTGACGATGCTGGCCTGGTGCATCCTGACCGGGCAGCCGCACTTCGACCCGCGCCTGCAGACGCTGATCATCCTCACCACCTGCTTCACGCTGGGCCTGCTGAGCTGGCAATCGCACGGCTTCGCCAGACGGCGCCAGCGCATGTCGGCCGACCGCAAGGCACTGGCCGCCACGCTCAAGGAAGTCGAAGTGCTGATGCAGCACGACCCGCTCACAGGCCTGTACAACCGCCAGCACCTGCAGACACGCCTGGAGGCCGAGCGCGAACGCGCCCGGGCCGGTGGCCACCGCTTCTGCGTGGCCCTGATCGACCTGGACCACTTCAAGCTCATCAACGACCGCCACGGCCACGCCATGGGCGACGACGTGCTGACCACCTTCGCGCGCCAGGCCCAGGCCGTACTGCGCGAGACCGACACCATCGCGCGCTGGGGCGGCGAGGAGTTCCTGATCATGCTGCCGGACACCGAACCGGTGGACAAGGCCGGCATCGCGCTGGGCCGCCTGCGCGCCAGCCTGCGCCAGACGCCCTTCAGCGAAGAAGAGCCCCAGATGCGCGTGACCTTTTCGGCCGGCGTGGCCGAATGGGCGCAGGACGAAAGCATTGACCAGCTGATCGACCGGGCCGATGCCGCCCTCTACGAGGCCAAGCACCAGGGCCGCGACCGGTCCATCCAGGCGCCCTGGCCCACCCGGCCGCCCCTCCCCCTTGAACGTGGTCCGTACTTGTCCTGATTCACGAGGAGCCGGCTGCAGCCAACAATAGTTCACCAATTGAACAATTTTTGGCGCCCCCCCGGAGGACACGACATGACCATTCGCTCTCTGCTGCTGGCCACCAGCATCGCCCTGCCCCTGCTGCTTGGCGCCACCCCGGCAGCCCACGCGGCCACGGCCACCAGCACCACTGCGCAGACCAAATACCCCATCGTGCTGGTGCACGGCTTCATGGGCTTCAAGGAGATCCTGGGCGTCGACTACTTCTACCAGGTGCCCGACGACCTGCGCAAGAACGGCGCCAAGGTCTACGTGGCCGCCGTCTCGCAGGTCAACAGCAGCGAGGTCCGTGGCGAGCAACTGCTCAAGCAAATGCAGCAGTGGGCCGCCGCAGACGGCGTCACCAAGTTCAACCTCATCGGGCACAGCCAGGGCGGACCCACGGCCCGCTACGTGGCCGGCGTCGCGCCGCAACTGGTGGCCAGCATCACCACGGTGGCCAGCCCCGCCCGCATGACGGCCTCGGACGCCGACAACAGCGTCAACGACCTGATCAACAACTACAGCCAGCTCACCAGCGGATTCGGCTCGTTCGTCGCGTGGATCTCGGGCCAGTCCAAGCTGCCCCAGGACGTGGACGCCATCAAGAACTTCGCTGACGAGGTCAACGCCTTCGCCACGCGCTTCCCGCTGGGCGTGCCCAGCACCTATTGCGGCCTGGACGGCAAGGAATATGAAGGCGGCATCTACTTTTATTCCGTCACCGGCAACAAGCCCAAGACCAATGCCTGGGACCTCTCCGACGCGGCCATGCTGGAAGGTGCCACGCCCAGCGACGGCGTGATCGCCGTGTGCTCGGCCCACTTCGGCAAGGTGCTGCGCGACGACTACCCGTGGAACCACATCGACGAGATGAACCACATCTTCGGCCTGCTGGGCAAGGGCGCCCCCGATCCGGTGGCCTTCTACCGCACGCAGGCGAACCGGCTGAAGCTCAAGGGTCTGTAAAGCAGAGGATCAGGGGTGTGAGAAGAGCCCGGGGCATGCCGCTTGCCCAGTGAAGGTTCCCCCCCTCTCATGGAAAGGAGACCCCATGAAGACATCCCTGATCCACACTGGCCTGGCCACCTTGCTGGCCGCAGGCATGGGCCTGGTGCAAGCGCAATCGAGCGCCTCCGGCAGCACATCGCCACCCGGCACCATCGTGGCACCGGGCGTGAGCACCACGCCGGGCGGCGGCGGTTCGCCCACACCCAACGTGCCGGGCGCTACCGACAGCGGCACGAGCGCGGCCAGCCCATTGCCTGGCGCCAGCGGCCCGGTCTCGCCCGATGCCGGCTCGCTCTCGCGTTCGGTGGATGAACGCAACCGCTCGCCCAGCGACACCCTGGGATCGCCGAGCAGCAATGACAGCACCACGCCGCGCTCGGGCTCGGGCTCTGCAGGCTCGGGTTCAGGCGCCGGGCTGGGTACCGGCAGCCCGGCCGGCAGCGGCACGCGCTGATCCGATCGCTCGGCGTGGACGTAGGCACGTGCCGACAATACGCATCGGCGTGTGCCGGCTGTATACAAGCCGCCATGGTGGGACCATGAGTTCAAGGTGACAGCCCGCTGTCACGCACTGAACGAAAGGGAACCATCATGGCGACCAAGCTGGTCAAGACCCTCGAAACCGACACCCCGCTGCCGGAGATCCAGGCCCGTTGGGCCCATGTCGCGCTGTATGCCGACATCATGCCCAGCGTGCGCCAGGTGCGCTCGCTCGGCGAACAAGGCTGGAAGTGGCTGAAGGACGACGGTGAATGGCTCATCGATGATGTCCAGCAGCGCCCGGGCCAACTCATCAGCTGGCACGCGCGCTGTGGGGACGTCGATTGCCGTGCGACCGTGCTGTTCACGCCGCTCGATGGCGGTCGACGCACCCGCCTCGTCTACACCCTGCACTATCCAAATGGTGTGGGTGACGACGCCGTGGTGCAAGAGATAGAAGCCGATATGCTGACGACGCTGCGCCGCTCTGCCGGCCTTCTGGACCGCTCCGAGGACCTCATCGAGGTGCCCGCCACGCTGGCCACTCAGGCCGTGGCAGCGCCGACGGAGGAAGTTCTGGCCCAGGTCGTCGATTCGGCCGAGGCGCTGCAAGCCACCTTGTCAGACGCCGCCAATGCATGGGCCCGCTCCATGACCGACTCCATGAAGCTGCTCAACCCGACGATGTGGTCTACCCTGGCGAAGGAGCACGATGCAGCCGGACCTCTGCTGGCTGTGCAGGCCAAGCGGCAGAAGGAAGAAGTCGTCGACGCGGCCTCCACGCTGCAGGCCTGAACCTGAAGGCGGTGCTCGGACGCCCGATCAGCGTTGGGGCGCCAGGCGCTCCGCGCGCCAGGTGGACGGGGTCGCCCCTGTCCACCGCCGAAACGCCCGGTGGAAAGTGCTCACCGATGCGAATCCCAGTTCGTCGGCCACCTGTTTGATCGACAGCACCCCTTCTGCCAGCAGGCGCTCGGCCATCAGGCGCTGGCAGTCCTGAGCCACCTCGATGTGGGACGTGTTGAGCAAGGCCAGGTGACGCCGCAGCGTGCGTTCAGTCATGCCAAGATGCTTTGCCGTGTCGGCCATGGATGGCTGGCGCGGAAACGCATCGAGCAACCACTGGCGCACACGCTCTGCCGTGTCCGAACGGTTCTGCATCGCCGCCAGCGCCGATTCCGCCCGTGTGCGCGCGGCCACGTAAGCCAGCGGGTCGTGCGATGGCAGCGGCTTGTCGAGCAGCCGCGCATCGAAGCTCACGCCGCACTCGCCTTGCAAGAAGAATGTCTGCTCGCCGAAGCAGGCCGCATAGCGGCTTTGCAGGGCATGCGGAGCGGCATAGGGAAAATCCACGCGGTGGATATCCCGCCAATCGCCACCCGCAAAACGCAGCATCTGCACAGCACTCATCACGGCGAACTCGGTGCGAAAGCGCCCGCTCAGGCCCTGCGTGACCACGGGGTGCACGTCGATGCGGGTGCCCTTGGCCGTTTCCACCAGTTGCAGTTCCGACGACGGCAGCACCAACTGGGCGAAGCGCTGCACGTCCGTCAGGGCCTGACGCAGACTGGGGGAACTGATCACCAGCGGCACCATGTGGCCATAGCGCATCAGCGCCAGGCTCTTGCCCGCCACCAGCGCGAAGCCTGGATCGCCCGTCTCCTCGACAGCATAGGCCATCATCCGGTCGAACAGTTCCACGGGCAGCCAGTCGCCATCTTCCTCCAGATCGTCGAGGCTCTCCAGCCCGCAACGCTGCAGCACATTGACGGAGCTGTGGCCCTCCACGTCCAGTGTGTAGGCCAGGATCTTGAGGTTCAGTGGAGAGACACGCATACGCAGCAGGGGCGGTGATTGCTGGACCTGGGAATACCGTGCCGGCCGGCAAAGCCGATAGTCTGATGTCTTTACGTACGGACAAGAAGAGACCCTGCCCAGGAATTACCCTAGGCGTCGCACCATGCCGGGGATCCCGGACGCTGAGCGCATTGGCATTGACGGCCATTTTTGCCCTGCACAGAGAGATGCGGGTTAGCCCGGAGCGTGTGTTGGCGAAGCGGCACAGGGAAGACCTTTGTGGCGCCGAACCGCGGCACACAGGCGCTCGGCGTACAGCCGCCACCCTTGATGTGGCAATGAAGCACCTAAACTCGCCTACCGTCGGGCGACAAGCACGGACGCCCCGTTTCACCCTTGTGTGCCATGGCCACAGGGGACGCCTTGAATCTGCATGCACAAACTCACCACCCCCCGGAGTACGGCGTTTCCCAGCCACGAAAGCACTGCAAAGCTTGAATCGCTCAATGCCCTCCGCGGCTTGGCGGCATTGCTGGTTGCGCTGGACCACACCATTCTGCTGGGAAGCCGGCCGACTCCGGACAGCGGCCTCTTCCAGGTCGCGACGTTCATGGGCGCCTTTGGCGTGGGCGCATTCTTCCTGCTAAGCGGCTTCGTCATCTTCATCAGCCTGGAGAGAACACCCCCTGCCCGCTTCCTGCTCCAGCGCGTGTTCCGCCTGTATCCCGTGATCATCACTGCGGTGGCCCTGCGGCTGGTCTCCCAGCTTGCACTGGACATGAGGGCCTGCGATGCGGAGACCTTGGGGATCTTCCTGCTCAACATCAGCCTGTTCGGCAACCTGTTCATGGGGATCGAGAAGAACATCGAGCCCATTGTGTGGACGCTGAACATCGAGGTGAAGTTCTACCTGCTGATGGCCTTGGTGTTCACTGTCGCCGGCCGCAGGCCACAGGCGCGGATGTTTCCGCTTCTCACGCTGATGGCCTGTCTCCTGGGCTGGTGTGCGAGCCGCTTTCCGCGCTGGATCGTCAAGTACGCGCCGCCGGTGGAGACCACAGCCGACCTTCAACTCGCCGTCAGTTGCCTGCCCGTGCTCTTCCTGGGCACGGTGGCCTGCCTGGCCTACCGCCGCACGCTGACGCCAAGCCGCATCTGGACATTGGCAGGGCTGTTCCTGGTCGTGCTGTTCTTCGCTCCGGAGGCAGGCATCACGACACGGAAGAACCTGGCCGCATGGACCGTCGCCCTGGTTCTCTTCCTGGCCTGCGTGTACAGCCCGGTACTGCGCAGCCGGCTCGACAAGGCTTGGCTCAGATGGCTGGGCGCGATCTCGTATCCGCTTTACGCCGTCCATAGCACGGTCATCGAATTCCTTGTCCATGCCATGCCCTCGATGCCAACCGCCGCCGTGATGGCGGGGTCGATGGTGCTGACGCTGGCAACGGCCCATGCCATGCACCGCTGGATCGAGGACCCGATCCACCAGTGGTCGCGCAGACGCTTTGCCGCGCCGGGCAGGAGGTCTTGAGGAACGGCGTGCATACCGACGCTGTTGGCATGAAGGCACAGGGATAACCCGGCCGCCACGGAGAGACCCTTCGGATCAGGTGATCCACCCCCTTGAACGGGTTGAAACAAGCAATTAGTAGGGTGTCCAACTGGGAAACAACTGATCACAATCCGCGGCACACCAGCAGCCCGAGGGGAAAGACCGTGACGACCTATTTCAAGATGATCGGCCAGATCAACAGCCGCGCCGACTACGACAAGATCCTGCGCAAGGCGCTGGACAAACCAGGTCAGGAGCCTTTCCACTATTTCGACGCCTATCCCTTCGACAAGAAGGAAGCGCCGCTGGTGCTGGTGGGTGACGTCGCCAAATCGCTGATCGGCGACCTCAAGAAGGCCGCCCCCAAGGCCGCGTACGCCATGGGCGTGTGCACGGTCAAGGACAACGAGATCGTGTTCGAACGCGAGACCGGCAAGCTGCAGCCCCGGCTGGTGAGCGCCGCCCTGAAGCTTTCGGGCATCAAGAGCGTCGTCAAGTTCAACGGCGAGGAAGACGAGGCTGAAACCGAGAACGAGCAGGAAGATGCACCGAGTGTCGAGCCGCCCAAGCCCAATGGCCCCGCGGCCAAAACGGTGCCTGTCGAGAACAAGGCTCCCCAGCAGAATGTGCCCAAGCCCCCCGTGACGGCACCTTCAGGCCAGGTCTCTCCGCTCGCCAAGGACTTTCAGGAAAAGCTCAAGAAACTGCGCCCCGCCTTCGACGATGCGCTCAAGAAGGCCAAGGCCCAGACCAAGGGCACCTGGGCCGACGATCTGGACAGCAACTTCGCGCAGATGGTCCAGGAAGCCAAAGCCGGCCAGTTCGACAAGGCGCTGGCCACCCTGGCCCGCCTGGCCCGCATGGTCAAGAGCGAAGAGGCCGCCCGTGCGGAGGTCAAGCACCAGAGCATGAAGGAGGATGAGGTCTACGCCCAGGCCACCAGCGATCGCATGGACAAGCACTACGCGAAGGATGAGGTCAAGCAGATTCGCAAGGGCAGCAAGGACAAGGGCTTCGGCCTGACAGAAGACGGCAACGTGTCGTACGCCTTGCCCGTCAAGCCGGCGGAGTGGAAATCCAAGGTCGTGGGCGGCCTTGACCAGGTGATGGGACTGCTCAAGGAAGAGCAGGTGGACATCTTTGAGCTGGGGAACCTGACGGGCGACATCAGCGACATGATCAACCGGGTCGCCGCGCATGCCGATGAGTCCGATGGCCAGTTTCCCGAACGTGCCAAGGCCATCTACGCGATGCAGGAGTTGTTGTCAGCCTACCAGGAAGAGTTCGGCAAGATCTCGGCCACCCTGTCCAGCAACAAGTCGCCTGCAGAGCTTGCAGACGCATGCAGCGAGTTGCGCAAGCAGATTCAGACGCTGCTGGGTAATGCCCGCAAGGCCATGCCTGACAAGAAGGCCATCGAGGATTTCACGATGCTGGCCTCCAAACGCGCCCAGGAGCGGGAAGCCGCGCTGCGCAAGCGCGGCGTGTCCATGAAGGAACTGGAGAAAGAGGTCGACAAGCTGCGTGTCCAGTTGAAGGAATTTGGTCCAGAACCCGAGGATGAGCGCCAGGAACTGGAGCGGGAACTCGATGAGAAGATCGAAACCCTGACCATCGGCACGGATCTCCTTCGGCGCGATATCTCAGACCACAGCAGTGGGACCACGGAGAAGCAGGAGATGGAGCAGTTTCAAAAAGGCGAGCGGCAACCCGACAACGTCATGCTCATCTCCAGGCGGATCGACCTGGCCAAATCCCTGATCGAGAAGCGTCAGTTCGACCAGGCCCGGCAGGCGATCTCCGACCTCGCAAGCGAACTGATCAACAAAGGCTTCGCGGAAGAGGATGCCAAGGAACAGGAGGCCTACCAGGCACTTCAATTCCTCGAATCAGAACTGATGATCGCCGCGCAGGCCAAGGCTGGCTCTCCGAGCAAGGCCGCGCGGCTGGCCAAGCGGGTCAAGAACCAGGCGGAGAAGTTCGCGCCGTTGCTGGCATGAGGCTGGGGCGCGGCAGGCCGTCACCCGTTGGCGACCTGCCCGTCCAGCATGTCGCGCAGGCCATCGCCGGAAATGGTCTCATCCTTCAGCAGGCTGGCCGTCATGGCGTGCAGCACGCCTGATTGGCGCTCCAGCGCCTCGCGGCAGGCGGCCTGTGCGCGCTCCAGCAGGGCCTTGGCCTCTGACAGCACACGGTCCTGGATGTGCGGGCCGACCAGCTTGTCGGGCACGCCCTTGATGCTCAGCAGGCCGAAGGCCTCGCTCAGGCCCAGGCTGCTGACCATGTCGATGGCCAGCTCCGACGCACGCTTGAGGTCGTCCGATGCGCCCGAGGTCGTGTTGCCGAACACTAGCAACTCGGCCTCGCGGCCCGCCAGCAGCATGCCCAGCCGGCCGTGCAGCTCCTGCTCGCCGTACAGCGGCAGCTCGTTGGCGCGGGTCACGAAGGTCACGCCCAGGGCCTGACCGCGCGGCTCGATGGTCACGCGTTCGACCACGCCGGCCTTCAGCGCATGCGCCACGATGGCGTGGCCGCTCTCGTGCACGGCGATGCGGTGGCGGTCCTCGGGCGTCATCAGATCCTTCATGCCCGAGACCTCGCCGCCCAGCTGGTGCGATTCCAGCGCGCGGCGCACGTGCTCGTGGCCCACGGCCTCGGCGCCCTGCTCGGCCGCCAGCACCGTGGCACGGTTGACCACGTTGGTGATGTCGGCGTGCGAGAGCGTGCTGCTGGCGCGGGCCAGCGATTCCGTGTCGATGGCCGCATCGGCCGTGACGCGGCCCAGGCACAGATCGAACAGCGCACGGCGATCGCCCAGCGTGGGCAGGGTCATGCGGGCCACCAGGTCGAAGCGGCCCGGGCGGCGCAGCGCCTCGTCGATGTTGCCGACGTGGTTGGTCGCGCCGATCACGATCACGTTCTCCATCGCCGCGAAACCGTCCATCTCCACCAGCAGCTTGTTGATGATGCGGTTCTCTTCCGAGACACCGCCGCCGTTGGATTTGCCCGAGCCGTTGGAGCGTTGGCCGATGCCATCGAACTCGTCGATGAACACGATGCACGGCGCGTTCTTGCGCGCGGTGGCGAACAGGTCGCGCACCTTGGCGATGCCGGCGCCATAGAACATGCTGGAGAAGTGCGAGCCATCGACCGCGATGAAGTTGGCACCGCATTCGCCGGCCAGCGCGCGGGCCAGCAGGGTCTTGCCCGTGCCGGGCGGGCCTTCGAGCAGCACGCCACGCGGCGGCTTGGCGCCCAGGGCCAGGTACTTGTCGGGCGACTTCATGAAGGCGGTGACCTGCTGCAGCGCGGCCTTGGCCTCCATCGCGCCGATCACGTCATCGAAACCCGTCGTCGGCGTCTCGGCCAGTTGCGGCTTGCTGCCGCCGAAACCGCCGCCCTGGCGCACGAGATAGAAAGCGAGGAAGGCGGTGATGGCCACGGAGGCCACGGCCAGCACGCGCTGCATCACCACGCCCAGGCTGTCGGTGATGCGCATGCCCAGGTCACGTTCGTCGATGCTGATGGGCGTCAGGTCGAAGCCCTTGTCGCGGCTCAGGGATTCCAGGCGGCTGCCCAGGCCGTCGGAGCGGGCCAGCAGGTGGGTGCTGAAACGCTCGCCGGTGCGGGTGGTGACCAACACACGGACACCATCGACACCCACCTCGCGCACGCGCCCTTCCATGAGGGCACGCTCGAAAGCCGATACGTTCATGGGGTGGTGCAGCCAGGCCTGGGGATCTGCCTCGAATCGGGCGGCCAGGTCGGTGCGGCTGGCACTGGTGGGGCGGCTGGACAGCAGGTCCGCCGCCACGAGGGCGGCGATGCTGGCCACGGTGATCAAAAGGATGCTGGCGATCTGCAGCCAGCGGGGCCAGGTCTTGAAACGCTTCATGTCGGGCAGGCAAAGGAGAGAGGGCGTCGAAGGCTCGACGCAGTCCCTATGAGACCTCAGACCGAGCCGGGGCAGCGCTCCGATGAATGCCGAACGGCCATGGCTATTCTCAAGCGCAGTCCGTTTATCGGCATCTGGCCAGGCTTATCGATGGTGCATCCAGGCGCCAAATGCGCAAAACGTCACGGTGATTGCAGCAAGCGCAGCCATTGCGCCGTGGGGAATCCGTCCGCAGGCTGACCCACGCTGCGCTGGAAGGCCCGCAGCGCACCCCGGGTGGCCGGCCCCATCTGCCCATCGGGCGTGCCGCTGTCGAAGCCGCGCTGGTTCAGCGCCGTCTGCAGGGCGATCATCTCGCCTCGCGTCAGCGCCCGCAAATCACGTGGCCAAGCCCCCTGCACGCCAGGGCCGCCCGCGATGCGCTGTGACAGCAAACCCACCGTGAGCGCATAGCTCATCGAGTTGTTGTAACGCAGGATGGCGCGGTAGTTGCGCCCCACCAGGAAGGCCGGCCCGCGCGCGCCCGCCGGTTGCAGCACCATGGCATCGGCCATGGCCGGCAAGGCGGCGCCATCCATGGTTCGCACACCCTCCTGCGCCCACTGCGCCGCGTTCTGGCACACCGACGCATCGGCGCGGGCAGGATCAAAGCCCGAGGGCAGTTGCACCTCCACGCCCCAAGGCTCGTCGGCACGCCAACCCGAACGGGCCAGGAAGTTCGCGGTGGAAGCCAGCACATCGGGCATGCTGCCCCAGATGTCGCGGCGACCATCGCCATCGGCATCCACGGCATAGCTCAGGTAAGACGAGGGCATGAACTGCGTCTGCCCCATGGCGCCCGCCCAGGAGCCCACCATGCGCGCCGCATCGACGTCGCCGCGTTGCACGATCTTCAAGGCGGCCATCAGCTCGCTCTTGGCCCAGGCCTCGCGGCGGCCCTCGAAGCCCAGTGTGGCCAGGGCATCGAACACCGGCACATCACCGTAATTGCCACCGAAATTGCTCTCGATGCCCCACACGGCCATCAGTACCTGGCCCGGCACGCCATAGCGCGTGGCGGCGGCATCGGCCTCTGCGCGGAACTCGGCCAGCTTCTGCTGGCCCGTGGCCACACGCCGCTCCGAAATGACCGCATCCAGGTACTCCCACAATGCACGCGTGAACTCGGGCTGGGCGCGGTCGGCCACCACGGCACGGTGATGCAGCTGCACCGTGTCCAGCGCGGCATGCAGCGTCGCCTCGTCGATGCCGGCCGCACGGGCGGATTCGCGAAAGCCAGCCACCCATTGCGCAAAGCGCTGCTCGGTCAGGGCCTGTCCATCGACGGCCGCTGGCACCCCGCCCTCTGCCGAGCGCGGTGGTGTCGCCGGGCCGGAGGCGCAGCCGGCCAGCACGGCGAGGGCCAGCAAGGCGGGTCTCCCCACGAACCGGCGGGCATCGAGGTCAAAGCAATTGGGCATAGCCGCCAATGTACTGCGCCCCTGGTACCCGCACGGGTTCTCCGGTCGAGCCCGGGCAGGCACGCCGGCTGCTGGCAGGGGCAGCAACCGCTTTCTCATGAGGAGCCACACCATGCCCACCACCGCAGAAGACACACGCGACAAGCAACGCAGCATCCAGCAGGCGCAGGACCAGAAGGACGAAGCCAGCCGGCAGCAAAGCGCCGGCACAGGCGCCAATGACAGCCAGGGCGTGCAGGCTGGTGCCCGCCCCCAGCCCACGGACCTGCCTGCGCAACACCAGACCAAACCCGGCAGCGAACAGGACCTGGACCTGCAGCCACGCTACCAGGCCCCCGACTACAAGGGCAGCGACAAGCTCAAGGGCATGGCGGCGCTGATCACCGGTGGCGACTCCGGCATCGGTCGCGCCGTGGCCGTCCTGTTCGCCCGCGAAGGTGCCGATGTCGCGATCGTCTACCTGTCTTCGCACCAGGATGCCGAGGACACCCGGCGTGCCGTGGAGGCCGAAGGCCGCCGCTGCGCATTGATCCCTGGCGATGTGAAGGACCCGGCGTTTTGCAGGCAGGCCGTCGAGCAAACCGTGCAGGCTTTCGGCAAGCTGGACATCCTGGTCAACAACGCCGCCTTCCAGGAACATGCCGCCTCGCTGGAAGACCTGACGGACGAGCGCATCGAAGAGACTTTCCACACCAACATCTTCGGCTACATGTACATGGCCCGCGCCGCCCTGCCCCACCTGCGCCAGGGCAGCAGCATCATCAACACGGGCTCCGTGGTGGGCCTGCGCGGCAATGCCCAGTTGCTGGACTATGCCACCACCAAGGGCGCGATCCACGCCTTCACCAAATCGCTGGCGCAAAGCGTGATCGGCAAGGGCATCCGAGTGAACGCCGTGGCCCCCGGCCCGGTATGGACGCCGCTGAACCCGGCGGACTCTCCGGCCGAGAAGGTGAAGGATTTCGGCAAAAGCACCGACATGAAGCGGGCGGCCCAGCCCGAAGAGCTGTCGCCGGCCTATGTGTTCCTGGCCTCGCCGGTGAGTGCCGGCTACATCACGGGCATCGTGCTGCCGGTGACGGGCAGCGTCGGCGCCATCTGACCAGGCACGCGGGTCTCACCGACGAGGGGCTGCCCCTCGTGTGACAATGCGGCCACGCGCAGGGAATCAACCCCTGCGCGTCAAACATACGCAAATCACACAGGGGGCGGGGATGAACCGCAAATGGCGGCTGCGCATGGTGCGCGCCATGCTGCTCGTGGTGCTGGCAGTGGCCGGTTTGGCAGGAGGGGCGCTTTGGCTGGGCAACCGGGACGTGGCGCCAGCCACCCGGGCTGAAAGAGAACAGGCCTACGGGCGCGCTGTGACATGGCTGCGCCAGCACGAGGCCGAAATCCTCAAAGAGCCGAACATCGCGCTGTGGTGGTTCGTCCATGCCGCGGCCACCGAAACGGCTGACCCCTACCTGGTGGCCTTGATGGAACGGTACAGGGCCATGGCGGCGCGGGAAGGCGTCTCCCGCCTGCTCTGGTGGCGGATGATCGACGCCCAAGCATCGGTGTCGCCGGACTCCGTGCAGGTTCAGGCACTGGCGCCCTACCAGCGCTTCTTCCTTCACGCCCTGACCTGCCAGCCCGTGGAACTGTCCACGGGCGATACACGTGCCTTCCTGGACGAGCGCGCCTGCCGCCCGGCACTCACGCAAAACGACCCGGCCTGCACCACGCATCAACTCATCGGGGTGATGCTCATGGCGCGGGAAGCATGCGCGCCGGCAGCACAGCTATCGCCCTTGCAGGTGAACCTGCTGGGCGACATCGAGCAGCAGATGCAGTGGGATATCGTCGTCAAGGACGCCTACCTGCAGCGCATGGTGATGCTGATGTGGCAGGGAAAGCCTGAACAGATCAAGGCAGTCTGGCTGCGGCGCGTGCTGATGGCCCAACAGCCCGACGGCGGCTGGATCGGAGGGCGGCAGTTGCCCGAGCTGCCTCGGCGGCTGCAGCCCTGGCAGATCCGCAGCCAACTCGCGGCCTGGTGGCCTTCACGTTTCCAGGCCCACACGGGCTCGGATTTTCACGCGACGGCCCAGGGCTTGTTCATCACCGCCATGGCGCTCTCAGAACATCGCTGAGCGCTCAGGCCGTGTGATGGTGGCCGGCGCGCCGGAGCAGTTGCTTGCAGCGCTCCGACAGGTGCACCACGCGCAAGTGCTTGCCTGCCTTGGCATAGCGATCGCGCAAGGTGGTGAGCGCCTCGATGGCGGAGTAATCCACGAAGCTCAGGTGGCGGCAGTCCAGCGTGACCTGGAGCGGATCTCCCGCCGCATCGAACAGCCCCAGGAAGGGCTTGGCCGAGGCGAAGAACAAGGTGCCATGAACCAAGTACAGCTTACTGCCGTCGGGCTGGACATGCTGGTCGGCATACAGGTCGCGGGCATGCTGCCACGCGAAGTTCAGCGCGGCGATGACCACGCCCAGCAGCACGGCGGTGGCCAGGTCGGTGAACACGGTGATCACCGTCACGGCCACGATCACCAGCACATCGCTGCGTGGCACCTTGTTGAACACCCGCAGCGATCCCCAGGAAAAGGTCTGCTGGGCCACCACGAACATCACCCCGACCAGCGCGGCCAGCGGAATGTGTTCGATCAGGGGTGACAGGAACAGCACGAAAAGCAGGATCATCACGCCGGCCACCACGCCCGACAGGCGGCCCCGCCCGCCGGACTCGAGGTTGATCATGGTCTGCCCGATCATGGCGCAGCCGCCCATGCCGCCCGCCAGTCCGGAAGCCACGTTGGCCACGCCGAGCGCCATGCATTCGCGGTTGGTGCGGCCCCGGCTCTGGGTGATCTCATCGGTGAGGTTCAGCGTGAGCAGTGTCTCCAGCAGCCCCACCAGCGCCATCAGCACCGCATAGGGCGCGATGATGCGCAGCGTCTGCAGCGTCCAGGGCACCTCGGGGAGCGCCAGGCTCGGCAGGCCGCCCGCGATGTGTGCCATGTCGCCCAGGGTGCGGGTGGGCAGGCCCAGCAGGTTGGTGAGCAGCCCCACGCCCAGGATCGCGACCAGCGCAGGCGGCACGCTGCGCGTGAGACGTGGCAGCAGGTGAACGGTGGCCATGGTCAGTGCCACCAAGCCCAGCATCAGCCACAGCGAGGTCCCGTGCAGCCAATGCCCGCCCTCCTTGAAGTGCGCCAGCTGGGCCAGGGCAATGACGATGGCCAGGCCGTTGACGAAGCCCAGCATCACGGGGTGCGGCACCATGCGCACCAACTTGCCCAGGCGCAGGGCGCCGAACGCGATCATCAGCAGCCCCCCCAGCAACACGGTGGCCAGCAGGTACTGCACCCCATGCTGCACCACCAGCGCCACGATCACCACGGCCATCGAGCCGGCCGCACCGGAAATCATGCCCGGTCGGCCGCCCAGCAAGGCGGTGAGCGTGCAGATGATGAAGGCGCCGTACAGGCCCATCAGCGGATTGAGCTGGGCGACCAGCGCGAAAGCGATGCATTCGGGCACGAGGGCGAAGGCGGTGGTCAGTCCGGCCAGGACGTCGGCACGGGGGGTGGTTTTCATGGAGCGAAGCGGGGGAAATGTGTAGGCCAGGCCTCCGTCATCGGTGGCCAGCCGGCATTGTCCCCGGCTTAGCGTAACCGCAGGCACTGCGGCGGCGACGCCCGCCCCCTGTGCGGGAGCGATTCGAGCGTCCAGCGACGCGGCTCAGGACGACCGGTGGACGGGTTGGGCGAGGAAGCGGCGCAGCGCCGGCAGGAAGATGTCCTCGCCCTCCGCATAGGCAACGTGTCCGGCGAAGGGAATGCTGAGGAAGTGGGCCTGGCGCAGGCTGCGGCACAGCTCGACCGCGTCCTCGCGGCCCGTCAGATGGTCCTCGTCGCCGCGTACCACCAGCACGGGGGCCTGGATCTTCGAAACGGATTCATCCGGGTGGCCCGAAGGCCCTTCATCCAGCCATCCGGCCACCAGCGCTTGCGCGAAACGCTCGAAATCCGGCTCGGGATTCAGGCGCTGATAAGCCTCGTAGGTGTCCGGGAACTTGTGCTGCCAGCTCTGTGCCGTGACACTTCGGAGGATGCGCTTGGTGGAGGCCAGGTTCTTGTGGTGCCAGCTCGAGCCCACCACGATCATCCGCTCGATCTCCACCCGGCCCGCGGCGCCCATGCGCAGCGCCACGATGCCGCCATCGCTGAAACCCAGGACCGTGCATCGGGTCACGCCCAAGGCCGCCAGCACCTGTTCCACGTCTTCCTGGGCGCGCTGGTAAGACCACCCGGCCTGTCCCAGCGTGGACTTGCCGTGTCCCCGGCTGTCGATGCCCACCACCCGCCAGCCTTCCAGGGCCGGCAGCAGACGGTTGAAATCCTCGATGTTGCCGAACCCGCCATGCAGCAGCACGAGAACGGGGGCGTCGCCCGCGCCCAGCGTCTCGGTGTAGATGCGGGCGCCCGACACCTCGATGGGGCGGCCACGCTGATGATCGAATGCGGACACGCTGCTCTCCCGGAAGTCAGAATGCCCCCAATGGGCAAACCGTGTGCCCTCCCGCATCGCCCCTGTCTTCCGGCCGTCTTGATCAGGCCAATTCGCCAGCCACCTGTTGCAGCGTGTCCAGCAACTCGTCGATGTGATACGGCTTGCGCAGCAGCGTGGCGTCGGTTTGCGGGGCCTGGGCACTGTAGCCCGTGGCCAGCACCACCGGGAGGTCCGGGGCCTGCGCCCTGCACCACTGCAGCAGATCGAAGCCCGTCATCGTGCCGGGCATGACGACATCGCTGAACACCACATCGAAGGCCCCCACCCCATTGCGGGACAGCATGGCCTTGGCCTCGTCGGCATTGACGCACTGCGTGACGCTGTGGCCGGCATGCCGCAGCGCCGGCGCCACGACAGAGGACACCAGGGGATCGTCTTCCACCATCAACACGTGCAGCGGCCGCGCGGGGGCCTGCGCGTGACGCTGTTTCTCTGGTGACACGAGCGCCGATTGCGTCGTGATGGGCAGCAAGAGCTGCACCGTGGTGCCGACGCCCACCTCGCTGAGGATGCGCGCATCGCCGCCCGACTGCCGGGCAAAGGCCAGCACCTGCGGCAGGCCCAGGCCCGATCCGGAGCCCACTGGCTTGGTCGTGAAATACGGGTCGAACGCCTTGTGGAGCGTGCCCGCGTCCATGCCCGGCCCGTCGTCCTGCACCTCCAGGCGCACACAGTGCGAGAACGCAGGCGTCGAAGGCAGGCCGGCGTCGGACACCTCCATCAGCGAGGCCCTGATCTCGATGTGCCCCTGCCCTTCCATGGCATCGCGTGCATTGAAGATCAGGTTCAGCAAGGCCAGTTCCAGCTGGGTCGGGTCGGCGTACACGGCGGGAAGGCCTGGCGGGATCACGGCATGGAGCGCGATATTCGCACCGGCGGCCTTGCTGGTCAGCTCACTGGCCTTCAACAGGAAGTCATGAAGATCCACCGGTTCGGGCTTGAGTGGCTGCACCCGTCCGAACGCCAGCATCTGCCGGACCAGGCCGGAGGCCTTGCCACTGGCCCGGGTGGCCGCCTCCAGCATCCGCTTGGGCGGGCCTTCAGGCGTGGTCGGCCCCAGCAGATGCAGCGCCGTGCTGATCGTCTGCAGCAGGTTGTTGAAATCGTGGGCAATGCCGCCAGCCAGCCGCCCCACCGCCTCATGCTTCTCGGCGGCCGCCAGGCGCTCCTGGACCTGGGCGGTCCTGGCCACGGCATCCTGCACCCTCGCTTCGAGCACATCGGCCGATTCACGCGCACGCAGGCCCGCGGCCCGCAAGGCCTTGGCCACCTCGTCCGTTTCGAACAGGCCGGTGTTCAGGGCGGAGGGCACGAGATCCTGGCCCAGCACGTCGGCCGCGTCCTTGAGGTCGAGCACCGGCTGGCTGATGGTGCGCGCGATGTACAGCGCGCACAGCAGACTGGAGCCCAGAAGGATGGCCGCCAGGCTCACCGCATCCACCACTGCCCGGCTGGCCTGCCGATCCATGGCGGCCGTGGGAACGGCCACGACCACATACCACCCGTAGCGGTTCGGACGGCTCAGGTAGGTCAGCGAAGGCACCTTGTCCAGCGTGACACTGGGCGCGAAGCCTTCATGTTTCGCCATCGCCCGGTCCTGCAGGGGGCCGGTCGCATGGCGGCCGATCCAGGTCTGCGGGCTCCTGCTGCGGGCCACCACCCGCAACTGCTGATCCATCACCGTCACCACGGCGCCATGGGGCGGCACCTGCCGGCTGACGATGGCCTGGATGACCGATGGATCGAAGGCGATGCCGACGTTGTAGCGCGCCGGCCGTCCCGGCTGGGCCACATAGGCGGTGATGATGGGCTTGTCGACCAGGGGGCCGTGCATGGAGAAGAACACGCCCTCGCCGCTCGGCAGCCAGGGTGCCTCCTGCACCCTTGGCACCGAGAGCCCCGGCTGGAAAGCCAGGACGGTGTTGAGCACCTGATGGGTCGGCGTCACCAGCAAGGACCAGCTGCCGCTGCCTCGGGTGGCGGTGGCAGCCTCGCCGTAGAAGCGCCCCAGGTCTTCGGACTCGAGCGCGCTCGAGGCGCTCAGGGTCCTGGCCATCACGGCCCGGGTGTCGAGCTCTCGCTCCACGATGACCCCCACGTTGTCCGCCAGTTTTCGCACCTCTTCCAGGGCGGCGCTTTCCTGATCGACATAGGTCGATCGCGCAATGATCCCGATGGCCAGTGCCGCCGGCAGCCAGGCCACAAACACCAACCGGAAGAGGCGACTCTGGATCTTCAAGGTGCGAAGGACATGTTTGTGCCAGCAAGCGTAGCACCACAACGGCAGCGGCGGTGGGGCTGCGGCCCGCCCGCTGGCGTACGCCACGATCCTGTTATAATCGCAAGATTGCTGCAGCTTTGCTTACCTCCGCAGCACTTTGTCGATGTGCAGCGTCCCACGCGTGCATTCTCAACAGGGAAGATCTCCCAGCATGGCGCGATCATCCCGCCTCCAGGCAAGCATCGTCCGCTGACGAACCGCCTTGCCTCTTTTATCGCCTTTCCGTTTGCCCCTCATCGCGCCTTCGGGCAGTGCCGGGGGCCCTTGCCTTTCGGGCTTGACCGTCCGATTATCCAAATCCACGCCAACCTGGTGCCATGGCCAAAGAAGAACTCATTGAAATGCGCGGCGAAGTCATCGAAGTCCTGCCCGACTCCCGATTTCGCGTGACGCTGGAGAATGGTCACTCGCTGATTGCCTACACGGGCGGAAAGATGCGCAAGCACCACATCCGCATCCTGGCGGGCGACAAGGTGTCGCTCGAACTGTCGCCCTATGACTTGAGCAAGGGCCGCATCACCTTCCGGCATCTCGAACCACGCGCCGGCGGTGCACCGGCACGCCCGCCGCGCAAGTACTGAGCGACACCACACCCCGGGTCGCCTGGGGTGTCAGGCCTGGCCAGGCGCCGTGATCGGGGCCTTGAAGCTGTACACACCGAGCGACGCATACCGCGTCAGGTAGCGGTACGTGAAGGTGAAGCCGGGCCAGTTCGTGCTGTTGTGGCCATTGGCGTCCACGTACCAGCTCTTGCAGCCCTGCCACACCGTGCCCGCCAGGCGCCGCTGCACCGCCGCGTTGAAGCGGCTGTGGGGCCCTTCGCCCACCTCGATCGCATCGCCCCCTGCGGCACGCGCCTTCTCCAGGCACCGCAGCACATGCGCGATCTGGCTTTCGAGCATGTAGACGATGGAGTTGTGGCCCAGGTTCGTGTTGGGGCCATAGAGCATGAAGAAGTTGGGAAAGCCTGGCACGGTGATGCCCAGGTAGGCCTGCGCACCACTGCGCCAGGCCTCGTTCAGATCGCGCCCTTCCCGGCCGGTGATCTTCATCGGCGCCAGGAACTCCGTCGCCGCAAAGCCGGTGCCGTACACGATCACATCGGCCTCGTGATGACGGCCATCCGCCGTTTCGATGCCGCGGGCGGTGATGCGCCGTATGCCGTCCGCGACCACATGCACATGGGGCCGGGCCATCGTGGCGAGGTACTCGCTGGACAACAGGATGCGTTTGCACCCGATGGGGTAATCGGGCAGCAGGCGCGCACGCAAGCCCGGATCGGGCACCTGACGGCGCAGCATGGCCATGAAGGGCCAGCGACCCAGGACATCCATCAGCGCCTTGACATGCGAGAACCCCAGGGCCCGGGCTTCGTACTGCGTGTAGATGCGTGCCCGGTGCAGCGCCATCGTCCAGGGCATCGCCGCGAACAGACGCTTTCGCCACGCGGCATAGGGTCTGTCCGGCCGCGGCAGGATGTAGGCGGCGGAACGCTGGAAAACGGTGAGCGTGTCCACCTTGTCCGCGATCGCCGGCACGAACTGGATCGCCGAAGCCCCGGTGCCGATCACCGCGACACGCCGCCCCCGCAGGTCATGGTCGTGGTCCCAGCACGCGGAATGGAAGGCGCGGCCTTCGAACTGCGCCATGCCGTCCAGCTTGGGATACACGGGCCGGCTGAGCTGCCCTGTCGCGGTGATGAGAAAGCGCGCCTGCAGCACCTGTCCATCCGTCAGGCTGACGGTCCACCGGGCCTGGTGCTCGTCATAGCAGGCCTGGGCCACCTCGGCGCCGAAGCGGATCGAGGGCAGCAGCCCATATTGGCGCGCGCAATGCCGCAGGTATTGGTGGATCTCCGCCTGTGTGGCGAAGACCCGCGACCAGTTCGGGTTCGGCTCGAACGAGAACGAGTACAGGTGGGAAGGCACGTCGCAGGCCGCCCCGGGGTAGGTGTTGTCCCGCCACACGCCGCCCACGTCGTGCTGTTTTTCCAGGATGAGGCACTCGAAACCCGCCTTCCTGAGGGCCACCGCCATGCCGATCCCGCCGAAGCCGGCGCCGATGATGATGGCGTCGGGTCGTGCGCCTGGCGGGACGCCAGAGGCCATGGCGCTCCCGGAGGCGGCAGCCCCCTTGATCTGGCGAATGGACATCCCTCTCCCCGTTGAACCCGTGCACCAAGGCATGGGTATCGAGAATAACGCCGAAGCCGGGCCCCGGCGACCGGGGCTAGTCCTTACGTCGGAACGCCAGATAGCCCGCCAGCACCGTGAAGGTCACGACCAGCGCCACGATCGCCCAGAAGCCGTGCGGGCTCTGCGCCAGCGGGATGCCGCCCACGTTCATGCCGAGCAGGCCGGCCACGATGTTGATGGGCAGCGCCAGCACCGTGACCACCGTCAGGGTGAAGACGCTCTGGTTGGTCTGCTCGCCCACCTGCGCGGCAAGTTCTTCTTGCAGCAGCTTGATGCGCTCCTGCAATTCGGCCATGTCGCGGATCACCAGCGAGAACTCCTCGGTGGCCTGACGCAGCTCTTCCAGGTCCTTGCTGGTCAACCAGGGCGGCGGCTGGCGCAGCAGGCGGAACAGGGCGCCGGGCTCTGGCGCCAGCAGGCGCTGAAGGCGCACCAGCACGCGCCGCAGCTTGCCCAGGTCGGCGCGCTTGTTCTTGAGCCGGCCCAGCAACAAGCCATCCTCCACGCGGTCGACCTGCACCGTGGCTTCACGCACGATGCGCACCAGCACATCGCCCTGGTCGTGCATCAGGTGGTTCAGGAAGGCGACGGGCGAATCGAAGCAGCAGCCTTGCCGCACCGAGTGCCGCAGGCGGTCGATGGACTGCAGCGGGTGCACACGGGCACTGATCGCCATGCGGGGGCCGACGTTCAGCCAGAGGGTCTCGATCTCCGACGGATCGAACGAGAACTCGAAGGCCACGTCGTTGACGACCGCCACCAGCGTGTCGCTGGCGTCTTCGATGCGGGTGGAGCGCGATCCCTCGCGCAACGCCTGGAAAAACTCCGGCACCACGGGGAGGTTGTGCTGCATCCAGGCTTCGGCGCCCGCGGTCGTCAGGTTGAAGTGCAGCCAGACGAAGCCGGGGCCGCCCTGCCCTTCGCGCGACCGCAACCACGCGACGGTGTCGTCGAGGCTGATGGGCGCACCAGGCTGACCCGCTTCGAACAGATAGCCGCAGATGAGCCCGTGCTTGTCCGGGCCGTAGCTGAGCTCCACCACGCGCGTGTTCGGTCAGCCCTGTCAGAACACCTGCACGAAGAGCCAGTACAGCCCACCGGACAGGCAGATGGCCACGGGCATGGTCAGCACCCAGGCCATGGCCAGGTTGCGGATGGTCGACATCTGCAGGCCCGACTTGTTGGCCGCCATGGTGCCCGCCACGCCCGACGACAGCACGTGCGTGGTGGACACGGGCAGGCCGTACATGTCGGCCGCACCGATCGTGAGCATGGCCACCACCTCGGCGGAAGCGCCCTGCGCGTAGGTCAGGTGCGTCTTGCCGATCTTCTCGCCCACGGTGACCACGATCCGCTTCCAGCCCACCATCGTGCCCAGGCCGAGGGCGATCGCCACGGCCACCTTCACCCACAGCGGGATGAATTTGGTCGCATCGTCGATCTCCTTCTTGAAGGCTTTCAGGTTGGCCTTGGTGTCGGCATCGAGCGTGATCTTGGGATCCTTCTCGATGAAGCGGATGGCTTCCGAGGCCAGGTACATGTCATTGCGCACGTTGCCCACGGCCTCGGCCGGCACGCGCGCCAGCGAGCCATGCGACTTGACCTGCTCACCGACGCTTCCGGCCAGCGCCGCCAGGGCGGGGATCACCTCGGGTGTCAGCGTCTTGGTGCGCACGTAGGTCGAGACCACCTGGCGGGGATCGGCCACCGATGCCGATGGGGCCGCCTTGGCCAGAGAAGTCTGCGTCACCTGGGCCACCGCGACGAACTGCGTCATGTGATCCACCGGCATGGCGCGGTTCAGCGCATACGCCATCGGCACCGTGCCCACCAGGATCAGCATGATCAGGCCCATGCCCTTCTGCCCATCGTTCGAACCGTGCGCGAAGGACACGCCCGTGCACGTCAGGATCAGCAGACCGCGGATCCACCACGGCGGCGGCGTCTTGCCATGGGGCTCCTGGTACAGCGCCTTGTTCTTGACGAAGGCACGCAGGGCCAGCAGCAACAGCGCCGCACAGCCGAAACCCACCAGCGGCGAGAGCAGCAGCGAGTAGCCGACCTTCGTGGCCTGCGCCCAGTCGACCCCACTGGTGCCATCACGGCCATGCATCAGCGCATTGGCCACGCCCACGCCGATGATCGAGCCGATCAGCGTGTGCGATGACGAGGCCGGCAGGCCCAGCCACCACGTGCCCAGGTTCCAGATGATGGCGGCGATCAGCAGGGCGAACACCATCGCGAAGCCCGCGCTCGAACCCACCTGCAGGATCAGTTCCACCGGCAGCAGCGAGATGATGCCGAAGGCCACCGCGCCGCTGGAGGTCAGCACGCCCAGGAAGTTGAAGAAGCCCGACCACACCACCGCGAAGTTGGGCGGGAGCGAGTGGGTGTAGATCACGGTGGCCACCGCGTTGGCCGTGTCGTGGAACCCGTTGACGAACTCGAAGCCCAGCGCGATCAGCAGCGCCACGCCCAGCAGGATGAAAGGCAGGTAGGTGGTGACACGCGTGCCGGCATCACTGATGTCCGAGACCAGGCTGTAGCCCGAGAACAGCAGGCCCGCGGCCAGCAGGCCAAAGAAGATCACGGCCGCCAGGGGGCCCGGCTTGTGGTCCATCTTCGGGCGTGAAGACACGCCTGCCGGGGTCAATACGATCGGGGTGCCTGTATCGTTCAACAAGGAAGCCATGAGCGCCGCACTTTCCGCAAAAGGCCATGCAAGGCCCAACGGGCCCCATGCTTGCAGAGCCTCATGACAGATCCATGACGCGCCGCCGCCCGTGGCCTGGCCTGATCCGAAGGTGAACGGCTAGGCGTGCACCCGGGTCATGACTGGCCCCACATCAGGCGCAGCACGAACCCCATGGCGAGGCTCAGCAGGAAGCACCAGGCAGGCCCCAGCGCCATCACGGCGATGGCTTTCAGGGAGATGGCGGAGGCCCCGTTCCAACGGCGGCTGGCGAATCCCAATGCCACCGCGACGATGGTCCCCGCCACGGACACCATGGCGCCCACGAAGAAGGCGGCCATGATGCCCATGCCGCAGACCTTGCCACCGGTGGCGATGTCTGCCTCGTGCGTGCCGATCTCGGCCAACAGCAACAGGCCGAGCGGTGCCGCCACGGACAAGGCCGAGAAGGCCAGTGATGCAGAGCGAAGCAGCTTCATGCTGATGGAGCCTCCTCTGTCAAGGCTGGCCGGCAGGCCAGCGGGGCAATCATGGGCTCGATGAGCGCGAAATCCTCCTGCTCCGCGAGGGCCTCGAAGCGGTGAAGGAATTCGACGACGGCGTCAGCGTCGATGGATGTCATGGCTCACTCCCTGTTGTGCGTCGGGGCAGATGCCCACCCCTCAAGTATCCAACCAGCAGCCGGGTGATCTCCTCGATCAGGGCCGCCGCCTTGCCCCCCTTCACACGTTCGGGCTGGTTCAGCACGGCCGTGTGCGTGAGCACCTCCACCGTCTTCACGCAGATGAAGGCCGCCAGGTCCAGGTCTTCCACCGCCACCTCGTCACGATGCGCCTCCAGGTAGGCGCGCACCATGGCGAAGGCGGCATTGTCCAGCGCCTCGATGTGACGCACCCGGCCCGTCTGCGGGATCTGCTCGAACAGCACCCGGTGCAGCGTGGGGTTCACGCGGTGCGCATCGATCATCACCGTCACCAGCTGGCGCGCCACCACCTCGATGGGCTGGTCGGCCACCGTCACCAGGGCATCCCGCACCACCTCCAGCATGGCCTGCATATGGCGGTCGATCACGGCCGCCACCAAGGCCTCTTTCGCAGGGAAGTACTGGTAGAGCGATCCGATGCTGACACCCGCTGTCTGGGCGATCTTGTTGGTGCTGGCGCCCTCGTAGCCTTCCTTGACCAGAATGCGAGCAGTGGCTTCGAGCAAGGCATCCACGGTGATCCGTGAGCGCTCTTGCGACGCCTGTTTCCTGGGAGATGTCCGTGCTTTCCTGACCATGTCGGGTGCCCACGCAATGCGAGTAGGCGAATTGTGAGCCTTTGTTCACAATCAGGCCATACCACAGACATCTGATGCCATGGACACCCTGCCCGCCAACGCCCGACGCGACTTCACACCCGCCGCGCCCTTCCTGTCGATCTATGACGTCGTGATTGCCGTGGGCACGCGTGAAGCCCGGTGGCGAGGCGCCCTGCTGCGGCAGCTGGCAGCCCAACCCGGCGACGTGATCGCCGACCTCGGCTGCGGCACCGGATCCTTCCTGGCCTTGCTGGGCCGTCAAGTCCCCGGCAGCACATTGATCGGCGTCGATCCCGACGCCGCCATCCTGCAGCGCGCCGAGCGCAAACTGCGCCAGGCCGGCGTGCCCGCGGCATTGCAGATGGGCTACCTTCGCGATGCACAGGCCCTGCTGGCGGCGCAGGGCGTTCACAAAATCGTCTCCAGCCTCGTGTTTCACCAAGTCCCGATGGCGGAGAAGCGCGCCGGCCTCGCGGCCATCCTGGCCGCCCTGCCACCAGGTGGAGAACTGCACGTGGCTGATTACGGGCTGCAGCGCGGCTGGCTGATGCGATGGCTGTTCAAGTGGGTGCAGCTCGTGGACGGCTTCGCGGACACCCAGCCCAATGCGGAGGGCATCCTGCCCGTGCTGATGGCCGAGGTCGGATTCAGGCACGTGCAGGAAACCAATGTCATCCCCACGGTGGGCGGCTCCATCTCCATCTACCGCGCGGTGAAGCCGCTGGCTTGAGCCAGCCTCTGTCAACAGGAGCAGCACATGGCAGCGAACAAGGGAATGCGCCTGGCAGGCGCCCGGATCCTGGTCACCGGGGCCTCCAGCGGCATCGGCCGCGCCACCACGATCGCCATGGCACGGCAAGGTGCGTCCCTGGTGCTGGTGGCCCGCCGTGAGCAGACATTGCAGGCCCTGGCGGACACCATCGCATCACAAGGCAACGTGCGCCCCCTCGTGCTGGCCGCGGACCTCGCGCAGCGCGGCGTGGCAAGCGAGGTTGCTGCACAGGCGGAACAGGCATGGGGCGGCATCGACATCCTCGTCAACAACGCGGGCATGAGCCTCATCGGCGCGCAGCACCTGACCGGCGATGACGAAAGGGCCCGTGCGCTGTTCGAGGCGAACTACTGGTCGCCCCTGGCGCTGATCCAGGCCCTCGCCCCCGGCATGCGGCAACGCGGGCTCGGCTGCCTTGTCAACGTCACCTCGACACTGCAGGCGGTGCCCGTGCCCTTGCTGGGCTGCTACAGCGCTTCCAAGGTGGCACTGGCACGCGCCACCCAGGCCTTGCGGCATGAGCTGCAAGGAGCCGGCGTGCGGGTGATGGAGGTGATCCCCGGCGGCACGGACACGCCCACACGCCATCAGGACAAGATGCTGCCCCTGCGCCGCAAGCTGCCCGCGATGCCTCTGGTGAGCCCGGAGAGCACCGCCGAGGCGATCATGCGCGGCATCGTCAAGGGCTCACAGCGGGTGGTTCACCCGGCCAGCTCATGGCTGCCCCTGGAGTTGCCGGCCATCGGACGCGGCATCAGCCACCTCGCGGCCAGGATCATCGATGCCCGCTCGGAGCAGGTGATCGCCGGCTCATGAAGCCTGGGCCGCCCCGTCGCCCGGCCTCGATGATCGACGCCGCCACAGTGCCATCACCCCGAACCCGGCCACCACGAGCGCCAGCATGGACGGCTCCGGCACGGCGGCGCTCAGCTAATAGGTGGTCCCCGACAGGCCCTGGATGGACGCACCGCCCGGCGCCGTGGCACCGAAATGCGCAGAACCATAGAAATCGGCCACACCATCACCCAGCACTTCGGCCCCCAGGTAGCTGGCCAGGTAGAAAGTCTTGCCGTAAGTGAAATGGATGTCGGCCGTGTACACCTGGGTGCCCGAGAACGCTTCGTGCAGCCCGATCACGGCGCTGCTGCCGTCCGGCGGGGCATCGCCTTCATCCAGGTAGCCCAGCATGCCGCTGACGGTGACGGGCGAGTCGCTCCGGAACAGCGCGTAGAGGGCATTGGGACCAGGCCCACCTGGCTGTCCCGTGCCCACGAAGTGGCCGTCCACGCGCACATTGACCGTCAGCACGCCCTCGCCTTCACCGCCCAGGATGGTGAAGGCATCGCTCCAACTGGTTTCCGCATAGGCGCCTACGTTCGGGCGCTGCCCGGAGGCAATGGCGTAGGCGCCGGTCTCGCCGAAGCCTGCGCGCCCTTTGGCGTAGAGCGATGGCGACGATCCCACTTGCGCGAAGTTCGAATGCACAGCGCGCTCGTAGGTCAGCACCACCGCATCGTCATTGCCGATGCGCTCCAGGACCTCGTCGGTGGTCACCTCCACCAAGGTGAACGGCGTGAACGATGCCTCCTGTGCGGCCACCGGCGAAGCCGTCAGTGATGCCACAGCCCCCAGCAGCCACCCCATGCGCGCGGCCGATGTTCCAACACCCATGGCATCCCCCTTGTGATCAGGTCATGCCGGGATGTTATCGGTCAATCACCCGCAGGAACAGGGGTTGTGCGCCATCGTTCTAGGGATACGCGGCGGATCAGATGATCGTGCCGATGTCGTCCTGCACGATGCGGTCCAGCGCGCGCTCGACCACGGCCGCGATCGTCATCGACGGGTTGCACGCGGCGGTGGTGCCTGGCATCAGGGCCCCATCGAGCACATAAAGCCCACGCTGGCCTTTGACGCGACCTTCCAGGTCGCACACGGAGTCGATGCAGGCCCCGCCCAGCGAATGCCAGGTCGAGTTGACGACATCGTTGGTGTTGATCAGCGTGGCCGATGGGCCGGCGATGGCCTTGAGGCGCTCCTTGATCTTCGCGGCAATGGCCGCATCGCCGCCCTTGGTCCACTTCAGCTCGACCTTGTCGGTGAGCGCGTTGTAGGTGAACTTGCCGCGGCCGCTGCTGATGCCGAAGCCCACCAGCATTGTGGTGTGCGCGGTGTCGTCCGAGCTGGTCGACTTCAGGCCCGGGATCAGTGCCGACATCGCCGTGGAGCTGGAGTTCTTGATCCAGGGCGGGATCGAGGCCTGGATCACGGTGTTGGCCGTCGCGGGCGTGCCCCAGTCCTTGCTGCCGTAGATCACGGGGCCACCTTGCGGCACGCCGACGTTCTGCGTCTTGTCGCCCCAGATGTAGATCTGGTCGCCATTGGTGCCATAGCCCTGGCCAAGCGTGGCCGGCAAGCCGGTGATGTCCTTGCGGGCGCCGGCGCGCACCAGCAGCTTGGTGGTGTTGATGCAACCGGCCGACACGATCAGCGACTTCGTCGTGATGACCTTGTGCTCCAGCACCGTGCCCGTCTCGTCGGTGCGGTCGGCGTACACCACCCAGGTGCCATTGGCATTGCGGGCGATGCTGGTCACGTTGTGCTGCGCCTGCACGTTCACGTTGCCCGTCGCCACGGCCTGCGCGATGTAGGTGACATCCACGGAGTGCTTGCCGCCGTTGTTGACACCCAGCGCGCAGTCACCGTTGATGTACGACGGGTTCATCTGCCCGGCCACTTCGGCCAGCGCATAGTTCCAGTCGATGGGCATCGGGATCTTCGACAGATCGTAGCCCGCAGCCTGCACCTTCGCCGCGAACAAGCGGGCGGCCTTGTAGGTGGCGCTGTTGATCAGTGCATCCGGGGCGGTCTGCACCTGCAGCATCTCGGCCACGCGGGGGTAGTACGTGGCGTTCATCTCGGCGTAGTCGATGCCAGCGGGGAAGCAGGCCTTGAACAAACTTTCAGAAGGCTGCAGCGTCATGCCCTGGTAGACCAGCGAACCACCGCCCACGCCCGCCGGCGCGATGGCCGTGATGCCCGAACCGAAGATGGGCTCCAGCAGACCCACGTAGGGGCTCAGGCCGATGCGCTTGCCGTTCACCTCGGGCCAGATGCTGTAGAACAGGTCGCGCTTGTCCAGCACGGTGGCGTGGGGAAAGGTCTCGGCATTCGGGCCGGTCTGCCACCAGCGGCCACGCTCCAGCACCAGCACGGGGATGCCCGCCTGGGCCAGACGCAGCGCGGCCACGCCGCCGCCGAAGCCGGAGCCGATCACCACCACGCGCTCCGTCGACCGGGTCGTGGGGGTGCCGAGGCTGGCTGCGCGGGCCGCGGGGCCCACCGAGGCGCCAGCCACTGCCGCGGCGGCGCCGCTGAGAAATTTCCGCCTGTTGAAGCTGTCCATCTGTTGTTCCTTGGCTTGAGGCCATGTGGGGCCTGATGGCACAAGGTTATGGATCGACAGCCGCCGGTCCTATGGCCGAAGCGGCCATGTATTGGCTGGAGCGGCAAATCCTGGGGAAAGCACGGGGAAGCCCGCGGCCCATTCCGTCCGGGTTGCCACCGTCAGTCTTCGTCCGGCTCCCAATCGCCCGCTTCCTGGAAGTCGCCGCCCTCTTCGAACTTCTCGAAGGCCGCGCCGACGGGCGCATTCAGGAAGGGAATGATGGACGGATCGATGTTGGCCACGATGTTGACGTCGAAGGCGCCCTGGTTGTTGGCGTTCTCCATGTACGCATCGCTTTCGGTGCCAGCCAGGAAGCGCCAGCCGCTGTCGGTGCCGCCAATCGGCCCCTCGCGGTACATGAAGCGGACAGGCAGCCCCTGCACGGTGATCTTGTCGGTGACGATGCAGGTGCCCAGGCCCGTCGCCAGGGGTTTGATCTCGTCAGCGGGCAGGTGAAGTTTCTTGGTCATGAGGTCGGTTGGGTGGAGAGGACTGCCGTCCAAGCAGACTCATTCTTTCACAAGGCATGCCATCAACCCACGCAGACAGGGGGCCCGCAAACAGGGTCTCTCAAGGGTTGTTCCTCGTGGGAGCCCTGAACGAACTTCGAATAATTGATCACGACAAGTCAAATCAACCAAGGAAACGGAGTCAGACATGCGCACGAAGCTTCAACACATCGCTGCCGCCGCCATCGCCGCCATGGCCGTGGCCGCCGCCCCGGCCCAGGCCGCCGGCACCGCCGCCAAGACGCAATACCCCATCGTGCTGGTGCATGGCTTCATCGGCTTCGACAACATCCTGGGCGTGGTCAACTACTTCTACCAAATTCCGGGTGCGCTGCGCAACGAAGGCGCCACCGTCTACATCGCCTCGGTCAACCCGTCGCAGACGACCGAGTGGCGCGGTGAAGAGCTGAACCGCCAGCTCGATTCGTGGAAGGCGAAGGACGGCGTCAAGAAGTTCAACCTGATCGGCCACAGCCATGGCGGCCCGACCGTGCGTTATGCCGCCGGCACGCGCAACGACATCGTCAGCGTGTCCTCGATCTCGGGCACCCACCACGGCTCCAAGGTGGCCGACGAGATCCTGGCCAACACCACGCCGGACGGCGGCTTCGACAAACTGGCCACGGGCGGCCTGCAACTGATCGGCTGGCTGACCGGCAACGGCACCTACAAGAACGCGGACCTGAAGATCGCTCTGAAGGCCTTGACGCACGAGGATTCCGAGCGCTTCAACAACGAGTTCCCCGCCGGCCGCACCGCCGAGTTCGAGAACGGCCAGTACTTCCATTCGTACGCCGGCAATGTGGTCAAGACCAACGGCTGGGACATCTCCGACCTGCTGCTGGCCTATACCGGCAAGTACTACGGCACCGAAGCCAACGACGGCCTGGTCTCGCCGGCCGAAGCCACCTGGGGCAAGCCCATCGACTTGGCCCTGCCCTGGAACCACCTGGATGAAATCAACCAGGTGCTGGGCACGATCGGCAAGGGCGCGCCTGATCCCAAGGCCTACTACGTCAACATTGCCAACCGCCTCAAGGGCAAGGGGTTGTGATTCGACGCCTCGGTTGACGTCAACCCCACATCAGGCCGGTGCTACAGCACCGGCTTTTTTCATCCCGGCCGCCAGGAACGCACATTGCCATCGACGTGTCTCCATCACTTCAGGTAGCTGCCATGGCCTTGCCCTCCGTCATCCCACAGTTCCACGACAAAGCGCAGACGGCCGACTTGGCGCTTGGCGCTGCTGGTGCCTCTGCGCACTTGAAGGCGCGGGTGACGCCCTCCGGATTGCTCGCCACCGGCGGCCTGGTCTGCGGGATCCTGCTGTCGGTGACGGCCCTGGTGTGGGCCGCCACGTCGGTGAGGCGGCGGCATCCCGTCACGTCGGCGCTTCGCAGGCGCTGAATGCCGGCTGCCATGGCTTGGCGGCACAGCATTTGCCAAGGGCCTGCAGCCCCAAAGAGTGCCCATGCCCAACCACACCGACTCGTCTGCCTGCCCGTCGGCGGCGCGATGTCCTACCCGCCCCGTTCAATTGCGCATCAACGGTCGAGCTCATCAGGTCGACGTCGAAACATGGACGACTCTGCTGGACTTGCTGCGTGACAGGCTGGATCTGACCGGCACCAAGAAGGGCTGTGACCACGGCCAATGCGGCGCCTGTACCGTGCTCGTGAATGGGCGGCGGATCAATTCATGCCTTACGCTGGCCGTGATGCACAACGGCGCGGAGATCACGACGGTGGAAGGCCTGGCATCCCGAGAGGGCGAAAGCGACGGTCGTCTGCACCCTTTGCAGCAGGCCTTCATCGACCATGATGCCTTCCAGTGCGGCTACTGCACCCCGGGGCAGCTGTGTTCGGCGGCGGGCCTGCTCAACGAGCGACCGCCTGCCAACATCGAAGAACTGCGTGAGCGCATGAGCGGCAACCTGTGCCGCTGCGGCGCCTACCCGCAGATCGTGCAGGCCGTGTCGCAAGTGCTGGTGCACCGCCAGAAGGCCGGTGCGGCATGAACCCTTTTCAATACACCACCTGCACGGACATCGACTCGGCCCTGGCCGCCATGGCAAGCCACCGCGATGCGGCGCATTGCCAGGCCAGGTTCGTGGCCGGTGGCACCAACCTCATCGATTTGATGAAGGAGCGCCTGGCCCATCCCGCCACGCTCATCGACATCAATGGCCTGCCCCTGGCAGACATCGTACCGACCGACGATGGCGGCCTGCGCCTGGGGGCACTGGCGCGCAATGCCGACACCGCCGACCACCCTCTGGTGCGCACGCACTATCCGCTGCTGCGCGCGGCCATCATGGCAGGCGCATCACCGCAGTTGCGCAACATGGCCACCAATGGCGGCAACCTGCTGCAGCGCACGCGCTGCTACTACTTCTACGACGCGAACGTTCCTTGCAACAAGCACACGCCGGGCAGCGGTTGCCCCGCCACGCAAGGCCTGGCCCGGCAGCACGCGATCTTCGGGGCCAGCGCGCACTGCATCGCCACCCATCCGTCCGACATGTGCGTGGCCCTGGCGGCGCTGGACGCCATGGTGCATGTGCGATCCGTGCGCGGTCCGCGCACCATTGCCTTCGCCGAATTCCATCGCCTGCCGGGGACGCAACCCGAGTTGGACACCACGCTGGCGCCGGACGAACTGATCACGCACATCCAGCTGCCACCGGCTCCACGCGGCTTCGAGGCGCACAGCACCTACCTGAAACTGCGCGAGCGCGCCTCGTACGCCTTCGCGCTGGTGTCGGTGGCCGCGGCGCTGGACATCGGCGAAGACGGCCGTGTCCGCGCGGTGCGGGTGGCCCTGGGCGGCGTGGCCCACAAACCCTGGCGCAACGTGCCGGCGGAGTCGCTGCTCGTCGGTCAGCCGGCCGACAAGGCCTCGTTCAAGGTGCTGGCCGATGCCGTGATGGCCGATGCCCGCGCGGCCGGCGGTCCGGGCGTGCCGGAGAGTTCGCACGGCAACAGCTGGAAAATTCCGATGGCGCACCGTGCCATCGTGCGGGCCCTCGAGATGGCCGCCGCAGGCATCCCGAGCAACACCGGTGAAGACGGCGCGCGTTGCCGCGGGGAGCAGCCTGCATGAACCGAACAGTCGACACCCAACAGCCGATCGCCACGCCCGGCACGGGCCAAGTGGCCATCGGCATGCCATTGCACCGCATCGATGGGCCTTTGAAAGTCACCGGTGAGGCTCGCTATGCCGCCGAGCACCCCGTGGCCGACCTGGCCTGGGGTGTGGTGGTGAACAGCACGATCGCCAAGGGGCGCATCGCCGAGATCGACACCACGGAGGCGCTGTCGGTGCCTGGCGTGCTGGATGTGCTCACACACGATCACCGCCCCCACATGCGCTCCCTGGGCTTCATGTACAAGGACATGACCGCGCCCAAGGGCTCGCCCTTCAAGCCCCTGCATGACGACAAGGTGTACTGCAGCGGCCAGCCCGTGGCGCTCGTGCTGGCGAACAGCTTCGAAGCGGCACGACACGCAGCCGCGCTGGTGCGCGTGTCCTACGAACAAGAGCCACACGAGACGCACCTGCTGTCGAACATGGACGAGGCCTTCGAGCCCGGCAGCCTGAAGGCGGGGTACTCGCCGCCGCCCAAGCCGCGTGGCGATGCCGATGTCGCCTTCGCGCTGGCCCCGGTCAAACACCAGGCCGAGTACTACAGCGGCGTCGAGCACCACAATCCGATGGAGATGTTCGCATCGACCGTGATCCGCGCGCCGGACGGACACCTCACCATCTACGACAAGACGCAAGGCTCGCAGAACTGTCGCTGGGTGGTGTCGCACGCCTTCGGCCTGCCGAAGGACAAGGTCACCGTGCGCAATCCCTATGTGGGCGGCGCCTTCGGCTCGGGCCTGCGACCGCAGTATCAGTTGCTGCTCGCGGTGATGGGCAGCCTGCACCTGAATCGCTCCGTTCGCGTGATGCTGACGCGCCAGCAGATGTTCACCTTTGGCCACCGCCCGGAGACCTGGCAACGTGTGGCCCTGGGGGCCGAGGCCGACGGCACGCTCACCGCCATCGCCCACGAGGCCATCGCCGAAACCTCGCAGAAGGAAGAGTATGTGGAGGTGGTGGTGAACTGGTCGGGGCAACTCTACCGCTGCAACAACGTCAGGCTTGGCTACAAGCTGGTGCACCTGGACCAGTACACGCCCATCGACATGCGCGCGCCGGGCGCGGCCCACGGCGTGCACGCGCTGGAGGTGGCCATGGACGAGCTGTCCTACCAGTTGAAGATGGACCCGCTGGCCCTGCGCCTGAAGAACTACACCGACCACGACGCCTCGAAAGACCTGCCTTACTCCACCAAGGCGCTGCGGGCCTGCTACGAACAAGGCGCGGAGCGCTTCGGCTGGGCCCGACGCCCGGCCGAACCGCGCGCCATGCGTGAAGGCCATGAGCTGGTGGGTTGGGGCATGGCCACCGGCATCTGGGATGCCCTGCAGATGTTCGCCCGCGCCCGCGCAGTGCTGTCGGCCGACGGCCACCTGGAGGTGAGCAGCGCCGCCACTGACATCGGCACCGGCACCTACACCGTGATGGCGCAGATCGCCGCTGCGGCCATGGGGCTGCCGCTGGAGAAGGTGACATTCCGCCTGGGCGACTCCACCTTGCCCGTTGCGCCGATCGAAGGCGGCTCGTCCCACGTCACCACCGTGGGGTCGGCCGTGGAGGGCGTGTGCGAGAAGCTGCAGAAGACGCTTTTCAAGGCGGCTCGCAAGATGCCTGGCTCACCGTTTTCAAAGGACCGCTTCGCACAGGTCTTCTTCAAGGACGGCGCGGTGTGGCGGCGGGCCGACCCGGCCGTGGGCGCGCGACTGGTCGACATCATGGCCAGCCTGGGGCAGGCCAGCATCGAAGAGAAATACCTGATGCTGCCCAACATGCTCAAGCAGAAAAAGTACGTGCGCTCGACCCATTCCGCTGTGTTCTGCGAGGTGAAGGTGGATGAAGACTTTGGCACCGTGCGCGTGACGCGCGTGGTGAGCGCCGTGGCGGCGGGCCGCATCATCAATCCGCAGACGGCGCGCAGCCAGGTCATTGGTGGCGTGGTGTGGGGCATCAGCCAGGCGCTGCATGAAGAGACCCTGGCAGACCACGCGCTGGGTCGTTTCATGAACCACAACTACGGTGAATACCACGTGCCCGTGAATGCCGACATCGAGGACATTGATGTGGTCTTCGTCGAAGAAGACGACCGCATCGTGAGCCGCCTGGGTGCTAAGGGCGTCGGCGAAATAGGCCTGGTGGGCGTGGCGGCGGCAGTGAGCAATGCCATCTACCACGCCACCGGAAGGCGGGTCCGCAGTACCCCTATGACGCCGGACAAGGTGATGGCACTTTGACCTGAAACCTTCTTCACCGGCGACCTGTGCCTTGTCAGATGATCGACCCGGAGCTCAACTTTCTGTGTTGAGGGTCGGTCTACCGTGAGCAAGCCCTACGAAACGGTGTGGCGCTCCGCAAGCCGTATGACCTGACGTAAGGGATCGCTGCCATCAGCTTCAGCAGTCGGCTGATGTTGCTCCTGGGCGAGAAGGCCCAAGCTGGCTGTCAAGGAGAACATCATGGACAGCAGGCATACACCATTCCTCGTAGACGCCGACCAAGAGTTTGAAGTGCGCTACTGGGCACGATTGCTAGGGGTGTCTACGAGGGAGCTCCGTCAGACGGCGAGAGCATTGCTCGTTCCTGATGTCCGCATCATCGCGCGGCGTGTGGGCCGCAAACTCAGCCTGAGCAACCTAGGTTTCAACGCAATAGCGTCTGTTGGCACATGAGGCTCCCGAGTCGCCGTTGTTCGAACACATTGGAACTTTGGCCTTGATCTTCTTATGGCGAGATTGCCGACTTGTTCAGCCCAGAGCTTTAACGTTTCGGACTTCATCTATGGCATGCCAAGCCGCCTCTTCGGGCACCTCAGATCCTTGCGTATCAGCCCAAATCGCACCGGCCCAGTCCACGACAAGGGCAGGAGAAAACTCTTCAACGTAGTCGTGAAGGTGCAACGGAATAAGCACGCCGATTTCCAGCGCACACCTGTCAATCCATTCTTGCCGCGAGAGCTTGCGGTGATCGGACATACGCACCCCTTGACGGATTAGCGTCTTCAGACGCTTTAAAATTCTGAAAAGACACGATACAAGGTCAACGGATTCAGAACAATCGATGACCCTATAACGGAGTCACCAAAGGCAGAGCGTGGGGGCCGGAAGGGGTTGAGCACAACCACGCGGGCACTGTGACCCGCGCTGGCCGATCAAGTTAAGCGGGCATGCCATCCTTAGGACGTTCCCAGTGCCTGTGAACCGCGATGTCGGCCATGAAGCCTCGCGCCAGCGCCCCGACATCTGCTGAGGTTCTTACACCGGCCACTGCGCCCTCAGGCGTCGGGCTGAGCACCCCAGCAACTCCGAGCAGGTCGCCGCCATTGCTCAATGCCGCAATCGCTTTCGAATGTTTGAACGCCTCACGCACGAAATGAACCGCGTCACCCGAGGCTCTGAGCGCCTTCACGCTTTCCGCCCCGCCAGGGACAAACACGGCATCGAACACAACAGACGGCATGGTGACGATCAGGTCGTCCACCTTGACAGCACCTCCGCCCGCACCGCGCAGGGTGCCCAGGTGAGGCGCCAGTACCTTCACAACCGCACCCGCTTTGTTCAATTCGGCCTTCATCGCCTGCAGCCCTGCCTCGTCAACACCATCGGTCGCCAGGAAGGCGATCTTGCGGCCGACGATGGTCTTCGGGTTGCCTCGCGCGATCATGCTCAGGCCGGGTGAGGCGGCGTAACGCTTGTTGCCGGTACGGGAGCTGGGTGCAGGCACAGGTACCCCCAACACGGCGGCGACGCGGGCAGCAAGATCCCGGTCGACGTTGACTAGGTTGGACAGCATGCGAAGACGCACGGCTGGCACCGTGACCTTGCCGAGTTCGAACTGCAAGGCTTCAACGATGTGCTGTTGCTCAGGCTTGGTCTGGCTTTGCCAGAACAGCGTGGCTTGAGAGTAGTGGTCCGCAAAGGTTTCAGACCTGTGGCGCACCTTGGTGCCAGAGATCTGCTCGGGGTAGGACACGAAACCGCCCCTGGCAACTGGCACTTCCTGTATCGGCGGAACGTCGATCGAGCTGGGCTCGTAATTCACCCGACCCTTGGCGATGGTTTGCCGGTGGAAGCCATCGCGCTGAAGGTTGTGGAAGGGGCACAAGGGTCGGTTGATGGGGATCTCGTGGAAGTTGGGACCACCCAGCCGCGTCAGTTGCGTGTCGACGTACGAGAACATGCGCCCTTGCAGCAGCGGGTCGTCCGTGATGTCGATGCCGGGAACGAGGTTGCCGGTGTGGTATGCGACCTGTTCCGTCTCCGCGAAATAGTTGTCGGGGTTGCGGTTGAGCGTCATCTTGCCGATGGGGCGCACGGGCACGAGCTCTTCGGGGATGAGCTTGGTGGCGTCGAGCAGATCGAAGCCGAAGCGGCCTGCATCGGCCTCCTCGACGACCTGCACCCCCAGCTCCCACTCGGGAAAGTCCTTCGCCGCGATGGCATCGGCAAGTTCACGGCGGTGGTAATCAGGATCCTTACCGGCCAGCTTCTGCGCCTCGTCCCAGGCCAGGCCATGAACGCCCTTCAATGGCTTCCAGTGGAACTTGACGAAGCGGCTCTTGCCCTGCGCATTGATCATCCGGAAGGTATGCACACCGAAGCCCTCCATCATCTGGTAGGCGCGGGGGATGGCGCGGTCCGACATGATCCACATGATCATGTGCGTGGACTCAGGCATCAGGGAGATGAAGTCCCAGAACGTGTCGTGGGCCGTCGAAGCCTGCGGGATCTCTCGGTCTGCCTCGGGCTTGGCCGCATGGACCAGGTCAGGGAACTTGATGGCGTCTTGAATGAAGAAGACCGGGATGTTGTTGCCGACGAGGTCGTAGTTGCCTTCATCGGTGTAGAACTTGACCGCGAAGCCGCGCACATCGCGCGCGGTGTCGGCAGAGCCTCGCGAGCCGGCGACGGTCGAGAAGCGCACGAAGACAGGCGTCTTCTTGCCAGCAGAAGCCAGAAAGCTGGCCCTGGTGAGCTGGGCCTGCGACCCGTAGGATTCGAACACGCCGTGCGCCGCGGCACCGCGCGCATGGACCACGCGTTCAGGGATGCGTTCGTGGTCGAACGAGGTGAGCTTCTCGCGAAACAGCTGGTCTTCGAGAAGGCTGGGGCCACGCAGGCCTGCCCTCAGGGTGTTCTGGTTGTCCGCGATCTTCACGCCTTGGTTGGTCGTGAGGGCCTGCCCTGCGTCCATAGCGGTTTCCCTCGCCAGATCTTCAGCCTTGCCCGTGATCGCGCTGCCCGTCGGGGCGAGCGCAGCTGGCTGCGCTGTGGCGCTGTTGGCCAGCATCGGTGCCACGACGGCTCCGGCGGTGGTCACGCCTGCGGTGCCAAGGAAACGGCGGCGGGAAGCATCCGCCACGGGGCTGCTCTCAGGGGTGTCAGTCATTGATGGTCCTGTCTTTCATGGCACGACGGTGCCGTGCTGCCGCATTCCTAAGGGAATGGACAACCCTGGACAGCGCGAACCGGACATCCGGCTTGCACACCAGATGGCTGGCGCCCAGGCCTCAGAGCACGAGTGGCTCTGGCGAAGAGGTGAGGAATAAACCCAACAACAGCAAAGCATCCTAGCGGGAATGCGTTTTTTGTTCAGTTGTTGAATGGTTCAGTTACCAAATAGCCAGCGCCAGGCGCGCATTCGCATTACTTGGATGTGAAGCCCAGGGCCTTCATCGGCTTGCTGAGGGTCTGTCTCGTGGCCCAAAACTGAGCCCATGGGTCATCGGCTTGGAAGGACAGATACTCGCGGGCCGTGCGAATCGTCCATTGCGCGCCACTTTTGAGAGACGCCAGTTGGCCCCATGACACGGGAATCGACACCCCCATGCCAGGTCTGGCCCGAGCTGAGAACGCCGCGGCCGTGGTCTGGCCATGACCGTTGCGCAGGTAGTCGATGAAGATCTTGCCCACCCTGTTGGTGCCGCCCGACTTCGCCACGAACCTGGACGGGATGGTCTTGGCCATGTGCTGCACGGCGGCCTGAGAGAAAGCCTTGACCACCTCATAGCTCAATTTGGGCGCCAGGGGCACCACGACATGCAGCCCCTTGCCGCCCGATGTCTTGAGCCAGCTCTCCAAGCCGAGCTCAAGCAGCAAGGCCCGCATCAGTTCCGCCGCTTCCTGTACCTCTTTCCAGGCGACGCCCTCGCCGGGGTCCAGGTCGAACACCATGCGGTCAGGCGTGTCGATCCGCTTGGCGACCGAGTTCCAGGTGTGAAACTCGACCACGTTCATTTGGGCGGCAGACAGAAGCGCCTGCACGCTGTCGACCACCATCAACGGCGCATGGCCTGGCCACAAGGCAGCATCCAGCTCCCGCAGGCCGGGCATCTTGGATTCGGGGTGCTTCTGGAAGAACAGTTGCCCTGTGATGCCAGTGGGTGCCCGGACCAGTGACACCGGCCTGTCCTTCAGGTGCGGCAGGATCCAGGGCGCGATGCTCTCGTAGTAGTGCACCAGCTCGATCTTCTTGATCCCTGTGGACGGGTCAATGACGCGATCAGGGTGGCTGACCTTGACGCTGACGTTCGGCTTCGAGGCTGCCTGCGGCTTGGCCGGTACCTTGGCCACTTCCCGTGAGATGGCCGTGGCGGGCTTGTCCGAGCGGATGCCCTTGAAGGTGGCCTGCCTGACACTGCCGTCCGGTGTCCATTCCGCAAAGCCCACTTCAACAACGAGCTTCGGCTTGACCCAGATCTCCTTGCCTTCGGTGCGGCGCCCCCATCGTCCAGGCTTCACCGTTTCTGGATCGACCGCGGGCGTGTCCGATTCGAGCTTGTGAAGCTTGCCGTACAGCACAGCGGACATCTCCGTGTCCCACCCTGTTCCGCAGGACCCCGCGTACTTCAGTTCGCCATCGGCGTGATAGCCCAGCATGATGCTGCCCACATGGGAGGCTGTGCCCTTGCGCAGGCTGTAGCCCACCACGACGAACTCCTGACGCTGCTGGCACTTGAGTTTGAGCCAGGATTCGCTGCGCCTGCCGGTGGCGTATGGCGAATCCGACTGCTTGAGCATGACGCCCTCCAACCGCATGTTGCAGGCGGCCTCCAGCAACTGACTGGCCGGCACGTCGAAGGACTCGCTGAAGAAGATGTTGTCTTGCGGGCTCTCTTCCAGCAGCTTTCGCACCAGTTCACGCCGGGATCGCAGGGGCACTTCACGCAGGTCCATGCCGGCCAGGAAGGGCACGTCGAACGCATAGAAGCGTACGTCGTCGCTTCGCGAGCGGTCCATCGCGTTCTGCAGCCTGTTGAAGTCCGGCACGCCGTCTTCTCCCATCACCACGATCTCGCCGTCGAGCCAGGCACCCTTGACCGACATGGCGACCAGGGCGCGATGCAAGGCTGGCAGCTTGTGGGTCCAGTCATGGCCATTGCGCGTGAGCAGCCGCACGTCGTCGCCATTGAGCCGGGCCAGGATCCGGTAGCCGTCCCACTTGGGTTCGACGATCCAGTCGCCCGCGGGAGCGGCGGCCGTCAGCGTGGCCAACTGGGGAGAAAGCGTTTCGGGAAGCTTTGCCTTGCGCGCACCAGACAAATCAGGCTCAAGAGCGGTCGGCTGACGTGACGGCGGAGCTTCGCGGGGCTCGCGCTCTTCGATCAGCCCGAGTGGTTCCTTCAGCACGCTGTCAGGCAGGGCAGTGATGACGTCATACTCGGACTGTGGCCTGCACCACGCATCACCGCGCTTCTTGAGCAAGAGCCATTGGGGCTGCTTCACGGTGCCGGGCTTGGAGATGCGGACAAGCTCCCACAACCCGGCCAGCTTCTGGCCATGCAGCTTGAAGATCAGCTTGCCCTTGGCCAAGCCTTCCACCGGATCGACGGTGGGCTCCCAGGTTCCGTTGTCCCAGACGATGACATCGCCGGCACCGTATTGTCTGGCCGGGATCTTTCCTTCGAAGGTGCCATAGCTGACCGGGTGGTCTTCGACCTGGATGGCCATCTGCTTGACCGCTGGATCGAAGGAGGGGCCTTTGGGTACGGCCCAGGACAGGAGAACGCCGTTCAGTTCAAGCCGGAAGTCGTAATGGAGGCGGCTGGCCCAGTGCTTCTGGATGACGAAGCTCAGGGGCTGTTCTCCTCTTGCCTTCTTGCGCCGGGGGGCTTCGCCGGAAGGCTCCTGCGTCTTCGCGAAATCACGCTTCGCGTTGTACAGCGCAAGTACCTCGGGCGACGGGGGCTTGGCGGCAGGCTTGCTGCGCTTCGGCGATGGCGGGCCGTCGGCCTTGGGCGCGCGGCGCCGTGGGCCCTTGGCCAATGACAGCTCGGCCCATGCAGGCGCATGGTCGCTTGGGCTTTCGCGCCCCCGCTCTTCTCGGTCGACGCCGGCATCGAGCACCTTCAACGCCGCGCTCGTGAGGATGTGATCGATGCGAAGCCCTGCGTCTCGTTCCCAGCGCTTTCGGCGGTAGTCCCAGAACGTGAATGGCGCGGTCCTCAGCGGTACTGCCTTCAACGCGTCGGTCCAGCCCTGAGCAAGGATGGCGGCGAAAGCCGCGCGGGGCTCGGGCTGCAGCAAGGCATCATCGCGCCAGGTGTCGGGCTTGTAGATGTCCCCGTCGGTGGGAACGACGTTCCAGTCACCCAGAAGCACCACCGGCTGGCCGCTCGCCCACAGTGCCTCCGCGCGCGTACGCAGTCGTTCGAACCAGGCGAGCTTGTACTCGAACTTCGGCCCTGGGCACGGATTGCCATTGGGCAGGTACAAGCAGGCGTACAGCACGCCATCGATCGCGGCCTCGAGGTACCGGGCCTCTTTGTCGCTTGGATCCCCGGGCAGGGCTTTCAGCGCAGGAATGGGCGTATGACCACGCGCCAAGAGCGCGACCCCATTCCAAGTGCGCTGCCCTACGGCGATCGACTCATAACCGGCCTGTCTCAGTGCATCGACGGGGAAGGCGTCCGTCGTTGCTTTGAGCTCCTGCAGCGCTACGACGTCGGGCTCGGTGCGCTCAAGCCAGGCCAGCAGTTGATCGAGCCGCTTGAGGACGTTGTTGACGTTCCAGGTAGCGACTCGCACGACATCAGCGCTTCCTGTCGCTCAAATGGGCTTCCACTGCGTCCGCGTTGGTGCCCACGGCGCTGACGGCGGCCTTGAGCTCGTCTGGTGTCACACCAAACTTTTTACTCCAGTCCCTCAACTCGTATTCCTCGTTCACATTGATTTGCGAGCGGTCTTGGCCGCCGGCCTTGGTCTTGTCATCGCTCATGGAATACCTCCTATGTCTTTCGTCAACCTTGCTTCAGGATTCACTAAGGAGATATCAGTATCCTCCCCTCTTCGTGTCAGTTGACGCTGAAATGGCGCCCATCGAGAGGTGCTTACTCAGCAGGAAGCTGTCCAGCGGACTAGCCGTTGCTGATAGCGTTGCCGACGAACTTGTACGAGAGGGACTTATTTCGCGAATCGACTGACCGCGTGCTTATGTCGCACGGCATGCGCATTCCATCGAGATTGGGCAGCTAGACCAGCACCGTGGTCGGTCAGACAAGTTGCCTTGGTCGGTATACCAACATCATGGCGCTTCAGGTCTCTCGTACCAAGGTTTCGTCTGATTGACGACCCGAACGACGAGCAGCATGACGGGCACCTCAATGAGGACCCCCACGACAGTCGCCAGCGCTGCCCCTGACTGGAACCCGAAGAGGCTGACAGCAGTGGCCACGGCCAACTCAAAGAAGTTGCTCGCGCCGATGAGCGCTGATGGACAGGCCACGTTGTGCGCCTCTCCGAGCTGGCGATTGAGCCAGTAGGCCAGCGCCGAATTGAACAGCACCTGGATGAGGATCGGCACGGCCAGCATGGCAATCACCAGCGGCTGATCCATGATGGCTTGCCCTTGGAAGGCGAACAGCAGCACCAGGGTGGCAAGCAGCGCAGTGATGGACCAAGGGCCTATGCGCGCCAATGCAGCCTCAAGCGCGGCCGACCCGCGTTGCAGCAGTACCCGGCGAATGATCTGCGCCAGGATGACCGGCACCACGATGTAGAGCACCACGGAAGTCACCAGCGTGCCCCATGGCACCGTGATGGACGACAGCCCCAGCAGCAGGCCCACTACGGGAGCGAAGGCGAAGACCATGATGGTGTCGTTCAGTGCCACTTGACTGAGTGTGAACAGGGGATGTCCATTCGTCAGCCGACTCCAGACGAACACCATGGCCGTGCAGGGCGCCGCCGCGAGGAGGATCAGGCCGGCGATGTAACTGTCAAGCTGATCCGCAGGTAGCCAAGGGGCGAAGACCTCACGAACGAACAGCCAGCCCAGGAATGCCATTGAAAAGGGCTTCACCGCCCAGTTCACGAACAGGGTCACGCCGATGCCCCGCCAGTGGCCCTTGACCTGCGACAGGCTCCCGAAGTCCACCTTGATGAGCATCGGGATGATCATCACCCAGATGAGCAGTCCCACCGGCAAATTGACCTGGGCGACTTCCATGCGCCCGATGGCCTGGAATGGTCCGGGAGCGAGTTGGCCCAGCCCGATGCCGACCACGATGCACAAGAAGACCCAGACTGTCAGATAGCGCTCAAAGACGCTCATCGGTTGAGCTTTGGGCTGCGACACGACGCCCCTCAGCTCTTGTCAATCACGGCCAGGGCGTCGGCCAGCGCGGATCGGTCCATGGTCTCCAGCGGCAGCGCCAGAAGTTGCAGCATCTTGAAGCCGATGGCTTGGCGGGTCAGTTCAAAGGCCCTGCGCTTGCCATCGTCGCCACCTTCGGCATTGGATGGATCCGGGTAGCCCCAGTGGACCTTGACCGGCTGGCCGCTCCCTCCGAAGAATACGGGGCAGGCTTCGGCTGCCGCACTGTCGCAAACGGTGATCACGATGGACAGGGGAGGTGCATCAGGCCCTGTGAATTCATCCCAACTCTTGCTTCGATAGCCTGCTGTCTCGATGCCAGCGCCTTGCAGCGCTTCGACAGCGAAGGGATGGATGCGGCCACTCGGGGCGCTGCCCGCGCTATGGGCTTTCACGTCACTGCCGCGCTGGGCCGCCAAGTGGTTCAGCATCCCTTCCGACAGGACGCTACGGGCCGAGTTGTGGGTGCACAGGATCAGAACATGGACGGTCATGGCCAGCCTCAGCAACAACCTGTAGAGGCAGCCTTCACAGGAATCCCAATGGGCTTGCCTGTGGTCTTGGGTGCGCAGCAGGCCGAAGCCTGGGGCGCTTTTGCTGCCTTCGTGTCCCCCTGGGCGGGTTCGCCTTCGCTGAAGACAGGGATGGTCCCGAGCGTGCGGAAATGCTCCCACGGCAGGCCCTGAGGATCCACGATCCAATGCTTGTCGCTGCGCGCGTAGCAGCAGGAGGTGGCCCCTTCATCAATGAACGCCATGTCGGCTGCTTGAGCCTGTGCCTTCATCGCGCGCAGGTCGTCTTCGCTGTCCACCTGGATGCCCAAGTGGTCCACCCCAAGGTGCCCATGGCCACGCGTGGAAATGGCGAAGTTCACCGCCGGCTCATCCAGCATCCACTTCGCATAGTCTGGTTCGACTCGAGCCGGTTGAGTGCCGAACATCGCCGAATAGAAGGCGACATTGCGGGCCAGGTCATCCACATGGACGTGAACGTGAAAGCGCTTCATGGGGTTCTCCTTCAGCAGGTGGTGCAGCCTCGGGCTGGTTGATCGGGGTCCGGAACCGTCGCGCACGGGCTGCCTTGGCAGCAGTGCTCAGTCAGGTAGCCAAGCAAACCGTTCATGTGCTCATAGGCGGCCCGATAGATGAGGTGGCGACCATTGCGCTCCTGAGTCACCAGCCCGGCGTTCATCAGCTCCTTGAGGTGGAACGAGAGAGAGGTGGCGGGGACTCCAAGCTCTTCGGTGACGGTGCTGGGGGTGAGTCCCTCGGGGCCTGCGACAACCAGGGCTCGGAACACTCGTAGACGAACCGGCTGGGCCAGAGCCGCTAAAGACTTCACAACGGTTTTCTCTTCCATATTTCAATAATAGTTGAATAATTGGGGCTGTCAAGCGAGGCAGGACATGGGTCGTCAGCCGATGGCCTTGGTGAGGTGGAAGGCGTTTCAAGCGCCAGACCTTCAGCGGCGCAACTGCCACGGCACGAGCACACGGCACGACGGCCGCGTTGACCTGTGATGCAAAAATTTTCGACCACAGCAGTTGGCGCTGTGAGGTTCCAACGCTATAGTCCATGTATCCACTTGGACGTCCAATCCAAAAGTCCAAGTGCAGTGCTTCGGACGACTGCCGCGCCTCACAAGTCATTGGTGCGTCAAGGGCTGAGATACATTTTTCGAGCGAGACGAGGGACTCCCACCCTCTCCGCCAAAAGCAAAAACGGGCCCTCGGGCCCGTTTTTCATGTCTGCGGCGATCCTGCTCAGCCGTTCACTGCGTGCCGTGCTCGGCGCAGCATCAGCCCCAGGCCGCCCAGGCCCATCAGCATCAGTGCCGACATCGATGGCTCAGGCACCATAGAGATCGGCGCAGCGGCATAGCCGCCGGTGTAGGCCAGCGTGCCGATCTGGCTGCTCACGGCATTGCCGGTGGCATTGGTGAGCGTGACCTGCAGCAGCTTTTCTTCTGACTCCGTGGTCGTGGCGTAACTGCGCAGCCATGACGAGGCCACACATGGGCCCGCGCAGTCAGCGCTCAGGTTCCACCAGTACTCGGGCAACTGCCCGATGAACAGGATGGCCTTGGTGTCAGCCTGCAGCGGCGCCCAATCGAAATAACCGTTGTCCTGAGAGCCCCAAGGGGTGGTCACGACAGACCCGGCCGGCACGGTCACCCCCAGTGAGCTCTTGGCCAGCGCCGTGAAGGTCACCGCCGTGTTCGCGCTGAGCGTGAAGCCTTGGGTAAGGATGGCGCTCAGGCTCCACTGTCCGCCCGTGGTGATGCTGGCCGTCGTGCTGCTGCCGGATGATCCCGATGAGACGCTGTAGCCGGCATAGTTCAGCGATGGTGTACCACTCAGCGGCAGCGTGCTCGTCTGCGACAGGGTCTTGCTGTCCACCATGTTCGGCCCGCCACCGTTGCCCACGCCGGTGGACAGTGTGCCGACCAGGCTCTGACTCACCTGTCCGTTGCCCCAGGTGATGGCGGCCTCGATGCCGTCATCGGGATCCAGGTCGATCAGGTTGTACTGGTAGGCGCCGATGGTCGAGGTGGCCAGGGCCTCCGCGTGGGCTGGCGATTGGCACAGGCTCAGGATCAGCGCGGCATATGCCAGGCCGCAGCGGCCCAGTCGGGACGGTGTGTTCATGCTTGGTCTCTCTGGGTTGGTTGCCCGCAAGTTCAGAGGCTGCATGCCTTGCCTTCCGGTGAACAAATTGTGCCACCCGGTGACAGCCGCCATGATGGGGTGAGCCCTTAGCACAAGCCAGGCATGTCGCCTTGTTCTATCTCACCGGGAAAGCCCGTGAAAACACGCCAAAGCAGTGCATTTCGGCGTTCCTTCACGAGGGTCAACGGGTCGATACAAACACTGATCTCATGGGCTTGTCTCCCACCTGAATCGGGGGCACACTGACCTTCCGGTTGACGGTTTTCAGCAGCGCCAGAAAGCGCTTTCTGACAGCTGCCAAACGGTCGCCGGGTCTGTATCAACCCCTGCTCCTAAAGGAGGCAGTATGAATCTGACGATCAGTGGCCATCATCTGGAAGTGACCCCCGCGCTGCGCGAATACGTGCTCACCAAGCTCGATCGCGTCACACGACATTTCGACCAGGTGGTGGACGTGACGGTGCTACTCACGGTTGAGAAGCAGAAGGAAAAGGAGCGCCGCCAGAAGGCTGAAGTCAATCTTCACGTCAAGGGCAAGGACATCTTCGTCGAGACCTCCCACGAAGATCTGTACGCCGCCATCGACCAGTTGATGGACAAGCTGGACCGCCAGGTCTGCCGCCACAAGGATCGCGTGCAGGATCACCATCACACCTCGCTCAAGCGTCAGGGAGAAGCCTGGGATGCCACGCAATGAGTCACACAAGCCGCACACAAACAATGCACTGCTTGGTGTGACCTGGTAGTGGGTCGCCCGCACGGCGAGGCACCAAGCGATTGACGGCCCTTCGGGGCCGTTTTTCATGCCTGGACCCCCGTGTCATCCGTGCATACTGCGCTTGCGTTGCAGCAGTAGGCGGATTTGTGCTCAGAATGGAACTTCTTGTGCTTGCTGCGGTGCAGCAATCGGTGCAGAATCCCCCAATCCAGTGGTACCGCAGTACTGTTGGAGGGACCTTTGGCTTCCTATAATCCGCCGCTCAGCCGTCTCGGGAGTGGGGGACAAGGTCATGACCGTCGCCCCCGCTGAAACACGATGAACAGACTCTCCGCCATCCTGCCCGCCGGCCAAGTGCTGGTGGATGTGGACGCCAGCAGCAAGAAGCGCGTCTTCGAGCATGCGGGCCTGCTGTTCGAAAACCAGCACGCCATCGCCCGCGCCACCGTGACGGACAACCTGTTCGCGCGTGAACGCCTGGGCTCGACCGGCCTCGGCCATGGCGTGGCCATTCCGCACGGCCGCATCAAGGGCCTCAAGAATCCGCTGGCCGCCGTCATCCGGCTGGGGCAGCCCATCCCGTTCGATGCGCCGGATGACGAGCCCGTCAACCTGCTGATCTTCCTGCTGGTGCCCGAAGCGGCCACGCAACGCCACCTCGAGATACTGTCCGAAATCGCCGAGTTGCTCTCCGACCGCGATCTGCGCGAGCGCCTCAAGACGGAATCGGACGCCAAGACCGTGCACGATCTGATCGAGCGCTGGCAGCCGCTGAAGTCGGTGGCCTGAGCCCCACGACGGCGCAGCGCACACATAAAAAACCATCCCAGGCCAACGTGAGCGCCCAAGACCTCGCCATCGTCAGCGCCGAAGTCCTGTTCGAAGCCAACCGCGCAGCCTTGCGCTGGGAATGGATCGCCGGACACGCCCATCCGGAACGCCGCTTCGACGAAGAGGCTGTGCAGACGGCCCAGTCGGCCGCCGACCTGGTGGGCTACCTGAACTACATCCACCCCTACCGCGTGCAGATCGTGGGGCGGCGCGAGCACGCCTACTTCGAGAACTCCACGGTCGAGGACCAAGAGCGCCGCATCCAGCGCATCGTGACGCTGGAGCCGCCCGTGGTGGTGGTGGCCGATGGCCAGAACCCCTCCGATCGCCTGGTGGCCATGTGCGGCCGCGCCGGCATCCCGCTGTTCGTGACGCAGGAGCCCGCCGGCCACGTGATCGACGTGTTGCGCAGCTACCTCACGCAGCACTTCGCCGAGCGCATCACGCGCCACGGCGTGTTCATGGACATCCTGGGGCTGGGCGTGCTGCTCACCGGCGAATCCGGCCTGGGCAAGAGCGAACTCGGCCTGGAGCTGATCTCGCGCGGTCATGGCCTGGTGGCCGACGACGCGGTCGATCTGTACCGCGTGTCGCGCTCGGCCATCGAAGGGCGCTGCCCCGAGCTGCTGAGCAACCTGCTCGAGGTGCGCGGCATCGGCCTGCTGGACATCAAGGCCATCTTTGGCGAGACGGCCGTGCGCCGCAAGATGCGCCTCAAGCTCATGGTGCACCTGGTCCGCAAGGAGACCATGGAGCGCGAGTTCGAGCGCCTGCCCTACGAGCCCCTGTACGAAGAGGTGCTGGGCGTGCAGGTGCGCAAGGTGGTGATCGCCGTGGACGCCGGTCGCAACCTGGCCGTGCTGGTCGAGGCCGCCGTGCGCAACACGGTGCTGCAGCTGCGTGGCATCGACACCTACAAGGAGTTCATCGACCGGCACCAGCGGGCGATGGAGCGTGGCACGCTGGATTGAGCGGGGCCCTGAACACCACTGCACTGAATGACAAAAGGCCCCTTCGCAGGGGCCTTTGTGTTTCAGCCGTTGGCCATCAACGATGGCGCATCAACGGTGATGCTGGTGGCTCTTCTGGCACTCGGGGCGGTTGCACACCACGTACAGGGCCAGGGCATGGTCCTGCAGGGCGTAGCCGCGCTCCTTGGCGATGGCCTGCTGGCGGCGCTCGATCTCGGCGTCGTAGAACTCTTCGACGCGGCCGCACACCACGCAGACCATGTGGTCGTGGTGCTTGCCTTCGTTCAGCTCGAACACGGCCTTGCCGGCTTCGAAGTGGTTGCGGCTGAGGATGCCGGCCTGCTCGAACTGCATCAGCACGCGGTACACCGTGGCCAGGCCGATGTCCGATCCTTCGTTGAGCAGGATCTTGAAGACGTCTTCCGCCGTCATGTGCCGCTGGCTGGACTGCTGGAAGACCTCCAGGATCTTGATGCGCGGCAGCGTGGCCTTCAGGCCGCTGTTCTTGAGCTCTTCAGCGTTGTTCATGGCGGTACTCGCAAATCGGGGCGAAGCCTGGCGGCCCCGCTAGAATGGGCAGATGATATCGGGCTTGGCCTTGTCCAGCGAAAGCGATGCGTTCGCAATTCGTTCGCAGTAGGCCCGCAGCCTCCATTTTCCGCCTGAAAGGACGACGTCCTGTGTCTTTGACCTCCATTATCCGCCGGCCCGGGGCCGGGTTGGCCGTGCTGGGTGCCCTGGTGGCCCTGTCGGGCTGCAGTTCCACGCCGGGCAGCAATGGCCGCAGCGCGCTGTCCAGCCCTGAAACCCTGTTCGGCCTGCTCAAGCCCTACCGCATGGAGGTGGTGCAGGGCAACGTGGTCACGCAAGAGGTGATGGCGCAGATCCAGCCGGGCCTGGGCCGTACCCAGGTGCGCGACATCCTCGGCACGCCGCTGCTGGCCGACATCTTCCACGGCGACCGCTGGGATTACGTCTTCACCATCGCGCGCCAGGGCATCGAGCCCCAGCGTCGCCGCGTCAGCATCTTCTTCAAGAACGACGTGGTCGAGCGCTTCGAGGCTGATCCGCTGCCGTCCGAGCGCGAGTTCGTGGCCGCCATCACGCGCGAGCAGAAGCTCAAGAAGGTCGAGCCCGACCTGACGCCCGAGCAGATCGCCAAGCTGCCTGTGCCCGCCAAGACGGACGTCAAGCCCAGCGTGCCGCAGGGCGCCGTGCGCGACTATCCGCCCCTCGAGGCTGGCCGCCCTTGATGCCTCGGTCACCCCGCTGACCGACCCGATACAAAGACCACAGAAGAGCCGACCGTGCCAAACCCGCTGATCACCGACACCCCTTACCGCGTGGGCATCGCGGGCTCGTCCGGCCGCATGGGTCGCATGCTGGTCGAGGCCGTGCTGGCCGCGCCCGACACCACGCTGGCCGGTGCGCTCGATGTGCCCGGCAGCCCGGCCGTCGGCCTGGATGCCACGGCCTTCCTGGGCCAGAACAGCGGCGTGGCCATCGCCTCCGATCTCGGCCAGGGCTTGGCCAATGCCCAGTTCCTGATCGATTTCACCCGCCCTGAGGGCACGCTGGCGCACTTGCGCCACTGCCGCGACCACGGCATCAAGCTGGTCATCGGCACCACCGGCTTCACGCCTGAGCAGAAGGCCGAGATCGAAGCCGCCTCGCGCGACATCGCCATCGTGATGGCCCCCAACATGGCCGTCGGCGTGAACGTGGTGCTGACCCTGCTGCGCCAGGCCGCCAAGGCCCTGAACGAGGGCTACGACATCGAGATCATCGAGGCCCACCACCGCCACAAGGTCGATGCCCCCAGCGGCACCGCGCTCAAAATGGGCGAGGTGGTGGCCGAGGCCCTGGGCCGCGACCTGAAAGACTGCGCCGTCTACGGCCGTGAAGGCGTGACCGGCGAGCGCGATCCGAGCACCATCGGCTTCGCCACCATCCGTGGTGGTGACGTGGTGGGCGACCACACCGTGCTGTTCGCCGGCATCGGCGAGCGCATCGAGATCACGCACAAGTCGTCCAGCCGCTCCACGTACGCGCAGGGCAGCCTGCGTGCGGTGCGCTTCCTGGCGCACCAGCCGCACGGCCTGTTCGGCATGGACGACGTGCTTGGCCTGCGCTGACACCTGAAGGCCGCGCAGTTCGATGGACGGTCTTCAGCACCTGTGGTCCCAAGGCGATGTGGTGTCGCGGGCAGTGGCCTTGCTGCTGCTGGCGATGTCGGTGTCGGCCTGGGTGGTCATCCTCTGGAAGGGCTGGGTGCTGGCGCGCGCGCGTCGAGACCTCACCAGCGGCATGAGCCGCTTCTGGGATGCGGCCGACATGGCTGCCGCACGCACGCAGTTGCTGGCGCAGGACCGTGAGCGCGTGCTGCTGCCGCTGGTCGATGCCGCGGCCCAACCGCCAGCGGCTGGCTCCATCGGCGCCGGTGCCGACCCGGAGGCCCGCCTGACCCGCGCCCTGCGCGACAGCCTGCACCGCGTTCTGAGCCGCCTGCGCGCTGGCCAGGTGCTGCTGGCCTCGGTGGGGGCGGTGGCGCCCTTCGTCGGCCTGCTGGGCACCGTCTGGGGCATCTACCACGCGATGATGGCCATCAGCGCCGAAGGCGCGGCCACGCTGGACAAGGTCGCCGGCCCTGTGGGCGAGGCCCTGATCATGACGGCCGTGGGCCTGGCGGTCGCCATCCCGGCCGTGCTGGCCTACAACGTGTTCGGCCTGCTGGTGTCGTCCTGCGAGGCCGATCTGGAAGGCTTCGCGCACGACCTGCGCGAGACACTGCTCGGCAGCCGGCGCGAGCGCCCGGCGCTGGACGAGTAAGCGCGAGGCATCAGGCGCCATGGCCTTCGGACGACTGGAACGGCCCCGCGGCTCGCAGCCCATGAGCGAGATCAACATGACGCCGCTGATCGACGTCATGCTGGTGCTGCTGGTGATCTTCATGCTCACGGCGCCGCTGCTCACCTCCAGCCTGAAGCTGGACCTGCCCAAGACCGAAGGCACCAAGCCGCAGGAACCCGATCCGCAGGCGCTGCGCGTGGTGCTGCTGGCCTCGGGCGAGCTGCGCGTGAACGACGAGGTGCTGAGCGACGCGGCCTTCGCGGAACGGCTGGCCCCGCTGAAGGGCGGTGACACCGAGATCCACTTGAAAGCCGACCGCGCCGTGCCGTATGGCCGTGTGGCCGAGGTGCTGGGCGCGCTTCAGAAGGCCGAATTGCACCGCATCGCCTTCATGGCCGATCCATTGGGCGCGGCTGGCGCGCCAGGTCAAGCGGCTTCGGCGCCTTGAGTTGATCCTGCTGCGGTGATGCCTTGGCGTGGCGGCCCCTCCCGCGCTGGGAGGGGCGCCCGCATCACATCAACATCACTTCACATCCACCTGGTTCTGTAATGGGGTGTCGGCCGAGCCATGGGATGGCGGCCGTCGAGCCTGGCCGGGGGCACGCTGCCCTGAAACGACCGGGCCAAGACACCGTGAGACAGCGTTCGGCCATTTCAGCGCAAACCAGGCGGCTTGTCACCCTCCCCGCGGGGCAAATGGGCGCAAATCGGAGGTCATATTGCACAACATGGGAATCCAAAGCGAAGTTCCTGGCGTGCGGGCCCTGTCGGCCATTGACCACAAACGCCAGAACACCCGAAGGGCGGGTGCGCGAGCCGATGGCGCACCGCGCGCGCCGGGTGGACAATGGGTTCATCCACAGACGCCCCGGAAAACCCGAATGAGTGCAGGTTCCAAGGAGGCGCCCAAGAGCGCCTCGCAACGTTTCGACAACGCGCAGGCCGCCTACGACCAGGTGCTGGCGCTTTACAACGGGCAGATCGCCTACCTGCGCGAGTCGCTCAAGCGCTTCGTCGCGGGCGAGCCGTTCGACGAGCCCGTGCGGGCCAAGTACCCCTTCGTGCGCATCCACACCGACACGGTGGCGCGCGCCGATTCGCGGCTGTCCTACGGCTTCGTGGCCGGCCCCGGCACCTACGAGACCACGCTGACGCGGCCCGACCTGTTCGAGGACTACTACCGCGAGCAGTTCAGCCTGCTGCTCAACAACCACGGCGTGACGCTGGAGGTGGGCCTGAGCAGCGAGGCCATCCCCGTGCACTTCTCGCTGGCCGACAACGACCACATCGAAGGCAGCCTGCCGCCCGAGCGCCGCCTGCTGCTGCGCGACCTGTTCGACCTGCCCGACCTGGCCGCGATGGACGACGGCATCGCCAACGGCACGCACAACGTGAAGGCCGGCGCTGCCAAGCCGCTGGCGCTGTTCACGGCACCGCGCGTGGACTACTCGCTGCACCGCCTGCGCCACTACACGGGCACCTCGCCCGAGCACTTCCAGAACTTCGTGCTCTTCACGAACTACCAGTTCTACATCGACCAGTTCGTGCAGCTCTCGCACGAGCTGATGAAGACGCCGGTGGACCCGGCCAACCCGCGTGACGACGACGACTGCATCGCCTTCGTGGAGCCGGGCAACGTGCTCACGCGCCGCGTGGGCGTGCCGCCCGAGGCTTTCGACGGCCTGGGCGTGGTGCCGCCGCGCCTGCCGCAGATGCCGGCCTACCACCTGGTGCGCCGCGACCGCAGCGGCATCACGATGGTCAACATCGGCGTGGGCCCCTCCAACGCCAAGACGATCACCGACCACATCGCCGTGCTGCGGCCGCTCGCGTGGATCATGCTGGGGCACTGCGCCGGCCTGCGCACCTCGCAGCAACTGGGCGACTATGTGCTGGCCCACGGCTATGTGCGCGAAGACCACGTGCTGGACGAAGACCTGCCGCTGTGGGTGCCCATCCCGCCGCTGGCGGAGATCCAGCTGGCGCTGGAAGGCGCGGTGGAGGACGTGACGCAGCTGCAGGGCTACGAGCTCAAGCGCATCATGCGCACGGGCACGGTGGCATCGACCGACAACCGCAACTGGGAGCTGATGCCGCACCGCGAGCCGGAGCGGCGTTTCAGCCAGAGCCGTGCCGTGGCGCTGGACATGGAAAGCGCGACCATCGCGGCCAACGGCTTCCGGTTCCGCGTGCCCTACGGTACCTTGCTGTGCGTGAGCGACAAGCCGCTGCACGGCGAGATCAAGCTGCCGGGCATGGCCAACACCTTCTACCGTGAGCGGGTGGACCAGCACCTGCGCATCGGCCTGCGCGCCATCGAGCGGCTGCGCCACAACCGCACGGAACAGCTGCACAGCCGCAAACTGCGCAGCTTCGCCGAGGTGGCGTTCCAGTAATCATCAGTGGGGGAAAGCAAAACGCGGTGCTCAGGGCACCGCGTTTTGTTTGAATCAGGCCATGCCGCGTCGCGCGGCTGGCCGTGTGCTTCAGGCCGCGATGGGCGCCGGCTCGTTGGCGTCGACGGCCACGGGCAGCACTTCGCGCACGATCTGCTCACCAGCCTGGGCTTGCGCCAGGGACAGGTCATAGGCGGTCTGCAGGTCCATCCAGTACTGGGCGGTGGTGCGGAAGAAACGCGCCAGGCGCAGGGCCGAATCGGGGCTGATGCCACGGCGCTCACGCACGATGTCGTTCACGCGAGGGGCTGGCACGTGCAGACGGATCGCCAGGGCGCTGGCCGACAGGCTGTAGCGCTCCATGAACTGGGTACGCAGAATGGCGCCAGGGTGAACAGGGGGCTTGGTGCTGCTGGTGCTGCTCATGGATGACCGGGGTAAACCGCAGAATGTTGGTGAATCGTTTGATGCTATACCCGTACCGATTAAAAAACTGTACGAATACAGACAATTGTATTAAATATGCCAGGGTTTTCCCATAGATTCCATCCTTTTTGAAAGCTTGCAGGCCCGCGCCATGCCGGGCAGCATCCAAGGCCCATGAGCCGCACCCCTGAGCTGTCTCCCCTGCACCTCATCCCTGCCCTGCGTTCCCACGTGTGGTTTGCGTCTTGCAGCCCTGAATTCCAGGAGGCTCTGGTCGATCGATCACGTGTCGTGCACCTGCGCAGCGGTGATCGGCTGTTCGCCAAGAATGAGAATGACGAGGCCCTGTGCTGTGTGCTCTCGGGGGCGCTCAAGCTAGGCTCGTTCAACCCGGACGACGAATCCCACCTGCTGAGCCTGTATGTCGAGCCCTACCAGTGGTTCGGCGAGATCGCGCTGATCGACCAGCTGCCGCGCAGCCAGGATGCGGTGGCCGATGGGGCCAGCAGCGTGCTGGTGGCCTCGCGCTCGATGCTGGAGCCCTGGCTCAACAAGCATCCCCAGCACTGGCGCGACGTGGCGCGGCTGGCCTGCCTGAAATTGCGTGTGCTGGTGGTGATGATGGAGGACAACGCCACGCTGGCGCTGGAGCAGAAGCTCGCGCGGCGCCTGCTGATGACATCGACCAACTTCGCGATGAACTACCCGATGTCCTTCAAGCGCCACCTGCGCCTGCCGCAGGAGTACCTGGCGCGCATGATGGGGGTGTCACGCCAGACCATCAACCGGGCCTTGAAGGTGCTGGCGGAGCAGGGCGTGATCGCCGTGCGCTATGCCGACATCGAGCTGCTGGACATCCCGGCGCTGGTGCAGCGCGCCGGGCCGGTGAACTCCGCGTTCATCGACAGCCTGAAGGCGATGGGCCAGAGCGCGGACCGCAGCATGCGGCAGGGGCAGCAGGACGCCTCCCGCGGCTGACCCGGGCCTGGGCCCTTTGCCTGCTCAAGCCTTGCGCGGTTTCACTCGGCTGGCAGCTTCCTTGGCACGGGCGCGAGCGGTGTCGATGTCGGCATCCACGGCCAGGGCCACGCCCATGCGGCGGCGCGCGAAGCTCTCGGGCTTGCCGAACAGGCGCACATCGGCGCCGGGCACACGCAGGGCATCGGCCACGCCTTCGAACACGATGCCTTCGGCTTCCACGCCACCGTAGATCACGGCCGAGGCACCGGGCGAGCGCAGCGAGGTGTCCACCGGCAGGCCGAGGATGGCGCGTGCGTGCAGTTCGAACTCGCTCTGCACTTGCGTGGACAGCGTGACCAGACCGGTGTCGTGCGGGCGTGGGCTCACTTCGCTGAACCACACGTCATCGCCCTTCACGAACAGCTCCACGCCGAACAGGCCCTGGCCGCCCAGGTCGTCGGTCACGGCCTTGGCGATCTCGCGGGCGCGCTGCAGCGCTTGCGGCGCCATGCGGCAGGGTTGCCAGCTCTCGACGTAATCGCCCTGCACCTGCACGTGGCCGATGGGCTCGCAGAAGTGCGTGGTGATCTGGCCTTGGGCATCGAGCGCGCGCACGGTGAGCTGGGTGATCTCGTAGTCGAAGTCGATGAAGCCTTCGACGATGACGCGGCCGTGGCTGACGCGGCCACCGGCCATGGCGTAGTCCCAGGCCTTGGCGACGTCATCCGGGCCGTTGAGCTTGCTCTGACCCTTGCCGGACGAACTCATCACGGGCTTGACGATGCAGGGGTAGCCAATGGCAGGTTGGCCGTTCGCGCCGTCGATGGCGGCTTGCAGCTCGGCCAGCGAATCGGCGAACACGTAGGGGCTGGTGGGCAGCTTCAGTGTTTCGGCGGCGAGGCGGCGGATGCCTTCGCGGTCCATCGTGAGGCGCGCGGCGCGGGCCGTGGGCACGACGCGCACGCGGCCTTCGGCTTCGAGCTTTTCCAGTTCGGGCGTGGCGATGGCCTCGATCTCGGGCACCACCAGCAGTGGCTGCTCGGCTTCGATCAGCGCGCGCAGCTGGGCCGCATCGCTCATCGCGATGGTGCGTGCGTGGTGGGCCACCTGGTGGCCAGGGGCGTTGTCATAACGATCGACGGCGATGGTCTCGATGCCCAGGCGCTGCAGCGCAATCAGCACCTCCTTGCCCAGCTCGCCCGAGCCCAGCAGCATCACCTTGGTGGCGCTGGGGCTCAGCGGCGTGCCCAGCGTGGCAGGTTGGAAAGGCGCGGTGGGGGCGGGCAGGGTGGGGCGGCTCATGGTGCGTGCGGTCTTGAAAATGCCAGGCAAGGTCACAGTCTAGCGGCAGGGCGATGGCGCCTGGCTGGGTGGCAGGCCCACAGGCCGGGGGGCGTCAATGCCGCACGTTCAAGGGCAGGCGCACGGTGAAGCAACTGCCTTGGCCCGTGGCGCTGTCCACGTGGATCTCGCCGCCCAGTCTTTCGGTCAGGCGCGCGGCGATGGCCAGGCCCAGGCCGCTGCCTTCGCGGCCGCCCTGGCGTGCGCCCTCCAGCCGGACGAAAGGCTGGAAGATGCGGGCGCGTTGCTCGGTGTCGATGCCGGGACCGGTGTCGCAAACCTCGATGCTGGCCCAGCCGGCACGGGCCGGGTCGTCCTGCAGGGACACGGTGATGCGGCCGCGCGGCGTGTACTTCAGTGCGTTGACGATCAGGTTGTCGAGCACCTGGCGCACGCGGTCGGGATCGCCCTGGGCGTGGTGCCAGGGGCGGGCCACGCCATCGTCGGCCGGTGTGGCCGATGGCAATTGCAGCATCAGCTCCAGGCCTTGCTGGCGGGCTTGCGGCTGATGGTGCTCGCAACTCGATTGAACGAGGGCCGCGAGGTCGTAGCTCCGGTG
>DXIO01000085.1 GCA_019112875.1 Candidatus Aquabacterium excrementipullorum | reverse complement strand
CTGCAGCGCGTGCTGGAGCGCGGCTGCTGGAGCGACGTGGCGCGCTTCGGCGTGCGCGGCGACACACCGGGCTTCCGCGCCCGGGGCGAGCCGCACGCCTTCGACGTGATGAAGGCCGGCGTGCTGGTCGGCCGCGTCGAGTGGCCCCTGCTGGGCGAGCACAACCAGATGAACGCGCTGGCCGCCATCGCCGCGGCCGAGCATGCGGGCGTGGCGCCGCAGGCCGCCTGCGACGCGCTGTGCCGCTTCGCCAACGTCAAGCGCCGACTGGAGTTGCGCGGAGAGGTGGGCGGCATCACCGTCTACGACGACTTCGCCCACCACCCGACCGCCATCCGCACCACGCTCGACGGCCTGCGCCGCAAGGTGGGCCCGGATCAGCGCATCCTGGCCGTGTTCGAGCCCCGCTCCAACACCATGAAGCTGGGCACGATGAAGGCCCTGCTGCCCTGGTCGCTCGAAGAGGCCGACCTGTCCTTCTGCCACAGCGGCGGCCTGGGCTGGGATGCGCAAGAAGCGCTGGCGCCCATGGGCGACAAGGCCTTCGTGGCAGACAACATCGACACGCTCGTGGCCAAGGTGGTCAAGGCCGCCCAGCCAGGCGACCAGATCCTGTGCATGAGCAACGGCGGCTTCGGCGGCATCCACGAGAAGCTGCTCAAGGCGCTGGGCTGAGGCGGCACGAAACCTCGATGCGGCCTGGCGCCGTGCACGAAGCGGCCTCCGGGCCGCTTTTTTGGCTAACCTCGCGCGCCGGGCTCGGACCGCGGATCGAACAGGTCCACCCGGTCGGTGATCAGGCCATCGAGGCCCGCCGCCCACAGCGCCTGCGCGCGGTCGGCGTCATTGACGGTGTAGGTCAGCATGCGCAGGCCCGCCTGGTGGCCTTCGGTGATGCGAGGGGCGTCCAGCCCGGCGTGCTGCACCACCAGCGCGACGCAGCCCAGGTCCAGCGCCAGCGCCACCGCGTTGGGCACCCATTCGGTCAACAACAGGGCCCGGGGCAGCGAAGGCACCGCCTCCCGCGCCGCCGCCAGCGCCACCGGCTGGAAAGAGCTCAGCAAGGGCTTGATCTCGCTGCCAGCCCACAGTTGATCGACACGCCGGGCCACCACCTCGCCCGTCAGCTTTTCGGTGCCGGGCGTGGGCTTGATCTCCAGGTTCACTGCATGGCCCTCGGCCTGCAGCCAGGCGGCCAGCGCGTCCAGGTGCAGCAAGGGCTCACCAGCGAAGGCGGCGCCGTGCCAAGCCCCGGCATCCAGCCGTGCAAGCTCGGCCCAGTTCAGCGCGCCGGCCAGGCCGCGTCCGTTCGTGGTGCGCGCCAGTTCGGCGTCGTGCAGCAGGAAGGCCTCGCCATCGGCGCTGAGCTTCACGTCGCACTCGAACATCCGGTAGCCGTAGGATGCGCCCCGTTTGAACGCCGCCAGGGTGTTTTCCGGCGCCAGCTTGCCGGCGCCACGGTGGGCGATCCAGCGCGGATACGGCCAGATTGGAGGGTGCGGATCCCTTGTCATTGCCATCGAGGGCCTCATGTGCGGGGCATGTTCGGACAGCCCAGCTTAGCAAACCCGCCCACCGCCGCGGCGCCGCGCGCGCCCGGGGCGTGGCGCCCGCGCACCAGCCTCGCATGTCCCAAGCAAAAAGCGTCCGCAAACGCCTCGCTCGGCCACCGCCCCGAGGGGCACGGATGCCCCATTTCCGGTCAGGACATGCCCCGCTGCGGTACCATCTCGCCTCAGCCGCGAAAAACCACATCCCCATCGCGTCCGGACGCCGAAACCGCCTCCGGACGCTCGATCTTTTCAGTTTTCAGGCCCCTTTCGCGTCTGGCGCCCTCATGAACGCACCCACCGAGCTGACCCACATGACCGCCCAGGCCGCCGACGGCCACGGCGACGGCCAACCCCGCCTGCGCGAGATCCCGTACAACTACACCTCGTTCTCCGACCGGGAAATCGTCCAGCGCCTGCTGGGCCAGCGCGCCTGGGAACTGCTCAGCCTGCTGCGCACCGAGCGCCAGACCGGCCGTTCCGCCCGCATGCTCTACGAGGTGCTGGGCGACATCTGGGTGGTGCAGCGCAACCCCTACCTGCAAGATGACTTGCTGGACAACCCCAAGCGCCGTGCTCAGCTCACCGAAGCCCTGCACCACCGCCTGGGCGAGGTCGACAAGCGCCGTACCCCAGCGGGCGACACCTCGCGCGACACCCTGGTCGGTGAACTGCTGGCTGCCGCCCGCGGTGCAGTGGACCGCTTCGCCAAGGCCTTCGAGCAGATGGGCGCCCTGCGCGAGCGCGCCACCAAGGTGCTGGGCAAGGTCACCGCCAAGGACAACATCAAGTTCGACGGGCTGAGCCGCGTTTCGCACGTGACCGACGCCACCGACTGGCGCGTGGAGTACCCCTTCGTCGTGCTCACGCCCGACACCGAAGAAGAGATGGCCGCCCTGGTCAAGGGCTGCGTCGATCTTGATCTGACCATCATCCCCCGTGGGGGCGGCACCGGCTACACCGGCGGCGCCGTGCCCCTGACGTGGCGCAGCGCGGTGATCAACACCGAGAAGCTGGAGCAGATGACCGAGGTCGAGATGGTCACCCTGCCCGGCATGGACCACCCCGTGGCCACCGTCTGGACGGGCGCCGGCGTGGTCACGCAGCGCGTGGCCGATGCGGCCGAGCGCGCGGGCTACGTGTTCGCGGTCGATCCGACCTCGGCCGAGGCCAGCTGCGTGGGCGGCAACGTCGCCATGAACGCCGGCGGCAAGAAAGCCGTGCTGTGGGGCACCGCGCTGGACAACCTGGCCAGCTGGCGCATGGTCACCCCGGACGCGCAGTGGCTGGAAGTGGTCCGCCTGAACCACAACATGGGCAAGATCCATGATGTGGACGTGGCCAGCTTCGAGTTGCACTACTACCAGCCCGACGGCAAGACGCCCATCCGCACCGAACGCCTGGACATCCCCGGCCGCATCTTCCGCAAGGAAGGCCTGGGCAAGGACGTCACCGACAAGTTCCTGGCCGGCCTGCCCGGCATCCAGAAGGAAGGCTGCGACGGCCTGATCACCAGCTGCCGTTGGGTGGTGCACCGCATGCCCAAGCACACGCGCACCGTGTGCCTGGAGTTCTTCGGCAACCCGAAGGATTGCGTGCCCTCGATCGTCGAGATCAAGGACTTCATGTTCGAGGAGATGAAGCAGCCTGGCGGCGCCATCCTCGCGGGCCTGGAGCACCTGGACGACCGCTACCTGCGCGCCGTGGGCTACGCCACCAAGAGCAAGCGCAACGTGGGCGGCTCGGGCCTGCCCAAGATGGTGCTGATCGGTGACATCGTCGGTGACGACGAAGACCGCGTGGCCCGCGCCACCAGCGAGGTCATCCGCCTGGCCAACGGCCGCTCCGGCGAAGGCTTCGTGGCCGTGAGCGCCGACGCCCGCAAGAAGTTCTGGGCCGACCGCAAGCGCACCGCCGCCATCGCCAAGCACACCAACGCGTTCAAGGTGAACGAAGACGTGGTGATCCCGCTGCCGCGCATGGGCGAGTACACCCTGGGCATCGAGCGCATCAACATCGAACTGAGCCTGCGCAACAAGCTGGCCCTGATCGACGCCTTCGAGGCCTTCTTCAAGACAGGCAACCTGCCCCTGGGCAAGGTCGAGGATTCCGCCGAGCTGCCCAGCCCTGAGCAACTGGGCGAGAAGGTGCAGTTCGCGCTGGCCCACCTGGCCAAGGTGCGCGAACGCTGGCAGTTCCTGCACGACCGCATCGACACGCCGCTGAGCGTGGCGGGCGACCACCTCGTGGCGCTGGGCTACGAGCAGCACCGCGACGGCACCTACACCCCGGCCGAGGGCGACACCGTCTTCAACCTGCTGCAGACGTGGAGCATCCGCGTCAGCTGGAAGAAGGAGATCCGAGACGCGCTGGCGCAGGAGTTCGCCGGCAACGCCCTGGGCGAGGTCATCAACGAGCTCAAGCGCATCCACAAGCAGGTGCTGCGCGGCCGCGTGTGGGTGGCCCTGCACATGCACGCCGGCGACGGCAACGTGCACACCAACATCCCCGTCAACAGCGACAACTACGAGATGCTGCAGACGGCCCACGAGGCCGTGGCGCGCATCATGAAGCTGGCGCGCAGCCTGGACGGCGTGATTTCGGGCGAGCACGGCATCGGCATCACCAAGCTTGAGTTCTTGTCCGACGACGAGATGCAGGCCTTCACCGAGTACAAGCTGCGCATCGACCCGCAAGGCCGCTTCAACAAGGGCAAGCTGCTGCGCGGCGCGCACCTCAAGGCCCTGGGCGATGATGTCCACGCGGCCGACCTCACCGAGGCCTACACGCCCTCGTTCGGCCTGATGGGCCACGAGTCGCTGATCATGCAGCAGAGCGACATCGGCGACATCGCCGCCAGCTTCAAGGACTGCCTGCGCTGCGGCAAGTGCAAGCCGGTGTGCGCCACGCACGTGCCGCGCGCCAACCTGCTGTACAGCCCGCGCAACAAGATCCTGGCCACCTCGCTGCTGATCGAGGCCTTCCTGTACGAAGAGCAGACGCGCCGTGGCGTGTCCATCAAGCACTGGTCGGAGTTCGAGGACGTGTCCGACCACTGCACGGTCTGCCACAAGTGCGTCACGCCCTGCCCGGTCAACATCGACTTCGGCGACGTGTCGATGAACATGCGCAACCTGCTCAACAAGCTGGGCAAGAAGTCGTTCCGGCCGGTGGCCAAGGTGGGCATGGCCTTCCTGAACACCAACAACCCGCAGACCATCAAGATCATGCGGGCCGGCATGACCGAAGTCGGCTACAAGGCCCAGCGCCTGGCCAACGATGCGCTCAAGCTGGTCGCGCGCAAGCAGACCAGCGCGCCGCCGGCCACCCACGGCACCGCGCCGATCAAAGAACAGGTCATCCACTTCATCAACAAGAAGATGCCGGGCGGCCTGCCCAAGAAGACCGCGCGCGCGCTGCTGGACATCGAGGACAAGAACTACGTCCCGATCATCCGCAACCCCAAGCAGACCTCGGCTGACACCGAGGCGGTGTTCTACTTCCCGGGCTGCGGCTCCGAGCGCCTGTTCAGCCAGGTGGGTCTGGCCACGCAGGCCATGCTCTGGCATGCGGGCGTGCAGACCGTGCTGCCGCCGGGCTACCTGTGCTGCGGCTACCCGCAGCGCGGCGCCGGCCAGTTCGACACCGCCGAGAAGATGATCACCGACAACCGGGTGCTGTTCCACCGCGTGGCCAACACGCTGAACTACCTGGACATCAAGACCGTGGTCGTGTCCTGCGGCACCTGCTACGACCAGCTGCAGGGCTACCAGTTCGACAAGATCTTCCCGGGCTGCCGCATCATCGACATCCACGAGTACCTGCTCGAAAAAGGCATCAAGCTGCAGGGCAAGGACGCCTATCTCTTCCACGACCCCTGCCACAGCCCCATGAAGTTGCAGGAGCCGATGAAGACGGTGAAGGCGCTGGTGGGCGACAACGTGATCAAGTCGGACCGCTGCTGCGGCGAATCGGGCACCCTGTTCGCCAACCGGCCCGACGTGTCCACGCAGGTGCGCTTCCGCAAGGAACACGAGATCCGCAAGGGCGAGGCCGCGCTGCGCGAGCAGGGCCTGGTGGCCCCGAAGGACAACGTCAAGATCCTGACCTCCTGCCCCAGCTGCCTGCAGGGCCTGAACCGCTACCAGGACGACCTGCAGAACGGCCTGCTCGAAGCCGACTACATCGTCATCGAGATGGCCCGGCAGATCCTGGGCGAGAACTGGCTGCCCGAGTACGTCAAGCGCGCCAATGAAGGCGGCATCGAACGCGTGCTGGTGTGAGGCGGGTCGAGCCTGTGACCATGGGACAGCTGGACACCACCCGCCGCGCCGGTTGCGAGCTGTGCGAACAGCCCGGCGGCGCGCTGGTGGTGCGCAACACCGAGTTGCGCGTGGTGCGGGTGAGCGATGCGCTGCACCCTGGCTTTTACCGCGTGATCTGGAACGACCACGTGGCAGAGTTCAGCGATCTGTCGCAGGCTGAACGGGGGCGCTGCATGGACGCGGTCGCCCTGATCGAATCGCTGATCCGCATGCACCTGCAGCCCATCAAGGTCAACCTGGCCAGCCTGGGCAACATGGTGCCGCACCTGCACTGGCATCTGATCGCCCGTTACCGCGACGACCCGCACTTTCCGCAGCCCATCTGGGGCGCGCAGCAGCGCGAGGCGCCAGCCGAGCCCCCCTTCGATCCGGGCAAGCTGCTGGAGCTGGACCAGCAGATCCAGCTCAGTCTGTCCTGAGGCACCAGCGGCGCTTCTTTCTTCGGTCCAGAAAAGCAAAAAGCCCCCAAGGGGGCTTTTTTCATGGGCGCGGCGGGGTGATGCCGGCGATGTCGTTTCACTTGCGCACGTGGTCCAGCACGGTGGGCATCACATAACCCAGCGCCAGGGCACGGGCTTCGTATTGCGAGGCCAGCACGGGCTGGTCTTGATTGCGGAAGTGCAGCGCCAGCTCGTACGCGGCCTTGTCATGGCCCATCACGGCGGCGTACTGCAGCCAGCCGACGTAGCGGCTGCCGGCCTTGTCGCCACCAGCCTGCTTGTAGGCATGGGCCAGGCGCACGGCGGCGTCCTGGTCACCCAGCGCGGCCTTGCGCAGGTCCGCCTTCACGGGGGCGGGCAGCAGGTCGGACTGGAAGGCACCGCGGTACAGGCGCACATCGCTGCGGGCCAGCACACGGGCAGAGGTCGAAGCGCGCTCGTACAGGGCGCGGGCGGCATCGGCCCAGTCACCGTTGGGGTATTGACGAAGATAGTCACCCGCGGCTTGCACGATGTCGGCGGGCCACAGGGCCTCCTGCATCGATTGGCGCAGGCTGGTTTCGGTTGTCGGTTCAGCGGCGGGAGCAGCATTCGCCACACCAGCCACGCAGGCCAGGCCCAGCACGAAAGAAGCAACAACTGTCTTGATCGTCATAACAATCCCCCAAATGGGTGGTCGATGACTGAAGTGTTGCAGATCAGCGCGCAAACAGGGGGGATCGCACCGGTACTAGTACCGTTTCGTCTGTATCCACCGGTTCGTGGATGTGTTTTCCGTGACTATTTCCGGACGTGGTCCAGCGCCAGCGGGGGGTTGTAGCCCAGGCTGACGGCCCGTGCCTCGTATTGGGAAGCCAGGGCGGGCTGGTTTTCCTTGCGGAAGTACAGCGCCAGTTCGTAGGAAGCGGCGGCGTTGCCCAGCACGGAGGCGAACTGCAGCCAGCCGACGTAGCGGTTCTCGTCGCGGGTCAGACCGCCCTCGCCCTTCTGGTACTTGTAAGCCAGGCGCACGGCGGCGGCCTGGCTGCCCAGGGCGGCCTCACGGATTTCGTCGTTGACCGAGGCCTCTTCGCCCGTACCCTGGAAGGCGCTGCGGTACAGGTGCACATCACCCCGGTTGAGCACGCGCATGGTGTCGGCGGCCCGGCGCTGCCAGTTGCGCGCCACGTCAGCCCATGGACCACGCGGGTACTGCTGCACGTATTCCGTGGTCAGGCGAACCAGATCGGCGGGCCACAAGGCCTGGAGTGCGGCCACGCGCACCTCGGTCTCGGTATCGTCCGCGCGCCCCTGCTGAGCCTGAACATGGCCCATGCACAGGGCCATGCCCAGCATCACCGAGGCAAAGACGTTCTTGGACACAGGGATCTCCGTCTGGAACACAACGGAGGGATCTTGCCACGCCTTAAACGGCGGATGTCCGGCATCCACCTGTTCCGACAGGTCACGCACCTAGGCTGAAGGGGCGGGTTGCCCCTGGATCTGTCGGCCGGCGGCCTCACCGCCTCCCGGCGGTGGGCCCCCGCGGAAGAACCGTTACTTGTAGATACCGCCGCAGACCACCGTCTGCTCGAGCCGTTCGCAGTACATGCTCTTGGGCTCGATCTTCTTGTTCTCTGGGTTGGTGAACTTGTAGTCCTGCCAGAAGCTGGCCTGCTTTTGCGCCATCTCGACGCGTTCCTTCACGAAGGGCTTGCCGTCGATGTCCTTGAGGTCGATGAGGTTCTTGCCGACCATCTTGGTGTTGGCGCCGTGGGCCTTCACGGTGCCGTCCAAGCCGTAGACCACGAGGTAGAGGTCACGGTCGTGGAACTCCTTGTTGTCCTTGTCGATGATGGCGGCGTAGGTCTTGTCCGCCCCCTGCGACTTGATCTCGGCCACGCCCTTCTTGACCATGGACACGGCATCGTCCTTGTTCGCGCCACCATCGGCCGCCTGGGCTGCCGGAGTCATCGCCATCAGCGCGGTGCACAAGGCCACGCCAGCCACACCAGAGATCATCTTCATGGGTTGTTTCTCCTGCGGGGGTTTGGGAAGAGAGCCCGGCGAACCGGGCAGATGCGACAAGGGCCCGACAGCGGGCCCTTGCGGTGGATGGCAGATCAGTCGATCAGGCCCATGTCGGGGCTCATCAGCATGCTCTCGATGTCCAGCAGGATCACCATGCGCTCGCCCACCTGGGCCAGGCCCCGGATGTAGGTGGCATCGATGGCGGAAGACATCTCCGGCGCCGAGCGAATCGCATCGGCCGGGATCTCCATCACGTCGCTGACGGAATCGACCACGGTGCCGATGGTGCGCTGCCCGATGTGCAGCACGATGGTCACCGTGAAAGAGTTGTACTCGCTGGACGAGCAGCCGAAGCGCATGCGCAGGTCGACGATGGGCACGATGGTGCCGCGCAGGTTGACCACGCCCTTGAGGAAGTGCGGCGCATTGGCGATGCGGGTCGGGTTCTCGTAGCCCCGGATCTCCTGCACCTTCAGGATGTCGATGCCGTACTCTTCGTCGCCCAGCCGGAAGGTGAGGTACTCGCGCGCCAGGCTGGTCTGCACGTCGATCTTTTCCATCATGCCCATGATTGGGGTCTCCTTCTAGGAATCAGTGGCGCGAGCGGCGCACCAGGGCGCCCACGTCCAGGATCAGGGCGACGCGGCCGTCACCCATGATCGTCGCACCCGAGACGTCGTTGACCTTGCGGTAGTTGGACTCGAGGTTCTTGACCACGACCTGCTGCTGACCGAGCAGTTCGTCGACCAGCATGGCCACGCGGCCGCTTTCAGCCTCGACGACCACCATGATCCCGCTGGTGTGCTCCCAATCGAAGCGCGGCACCTGGAAGACCTTCTCCAGTTCGACCACGGGCATGTACTCGTCGCGCACCTCGACCACCCGGCCCGAGCCACCGATGGTCTTGACCATCTCGGCATTGACCTGGAAGCTCTCGACCACGGACGACAGCGGCAGGATGTAGACCTCTTCGCCCACGCCCACGCTCATGCCGTCCATGATGGCCAGCGTCAGCGGCAGGCGCACCGAGACGCGCATGCCATAGCCCTCGGCGGAGTCGATCTCGACCGTGCCGCCCAGCGAGGCGATGTTCTTCTTGACCACGTCCATGCCCACGCCGCGGCCGGACACGTCGGTCACTTCCTCGGCGGTGGAGAAGCCCGGCGCGAAGATCAGGTTCCAGACCTCCGAATCGGTCATGGTGTCGGGCGCATCGATGCCCTTCTCGCGGGCCTTCTTGATCAGCTTGTCGCGGTTCAGGCCACGGCCGTCGTCGCGCACCTCGATCACGATGGAGCCGCCCTGGTGGGAGGCCGCCAAGGTGATCGTGCCGACCTCGGACTTGCCCTTGGCCAGACGGTCGGCCGGCATCTCGATGCCGTGGTCGCAGCTGTTGCGCACCAGGTGGGTCAGCGGGTCGGTGATCTTCTCGACCAGGCCCTTGTCCAGTTCGGTGGCTTCACCCTGCATGACCAGCTCGACCTTCTTGCCCAGCTTGTTGGCCAGGTCGCGCAGCATGCGCGGGAAGCGGCTGAACACGGTCGACATCGGAATCATCCGGATCGACATCACGGCCTCTTGCAGGTCGCGGGTGTTGCGGTCCAGGTCGGTCAGGCCGCTGGTCAGTTGCTGGTAGAGCACCGGGTCCAGGCCGCGGCTGTTCTGGGCCAGCATGGCCTGGGTGATGACCAGTTCGCCCACCAGGTTGATGAGCTGGTCGACCTTCTCGACCGACACGCGGATGGTGGAGGCTTCCAGCGCAGCCTGCGGCTTCTCGGCCTTGGCGGCAGCGGGCTGCTTGGCCGCCAAGGGCTTGGCGACCACCGGCTCGGCGCTGCTCGCCGCCTTCGGGGCCGTCTGGGCCGGCGCACCAGGCGCGTTGTCGAAGAAGCCATAGCCAGGCGCTTCCACGGGCGGGCCCGGGCGGTCTTCATCGGGATCGAAGAAGCCGTAGCCGGCATCGGTGGCGCCGGCCTGGGGCGTGGCGCCCAGCGCCAGGAACTTCACCTGCTCACGGGCCACATGGAAGGTGAACAGGTCCAGCAGATCGGATTCGGCCGAGGCGGTGCTCACGGTGAAGCGGCGCACGCCAGGCAGGGCCGGGTCATCCGGCAGGGCCGAGATGGTGCCCAGGTCGGTGATTTCCTTGAACAGGTCGATCAGGTTGTCGGCCTGGGCCGGATTGCTCAGCGGGCCGACCTGCAGCTCCACGGTGCGCTGGCCAGTGGTGGGGGCGGCCTGGGTGGCCGGTGCCGCAGACGCCACGGCCACCGGGGCGGCAGCAGCTTGCGGCACAGGCTCGGCCTTCACCGGCGCACTGGCGACCACGGGCGGCGGCACCTCGCCGGCCACGAAGGCGCGGATGTTGCTCAGCAGCTCGGTCGTGTCGATCACATCGCTGTTCACGCCCTGATGGCGGCCCAGCATGGCCTTGAGCGCATCGCCCGAGGCCAGCAGCACGTCGACCATGGAGTTGTTGGGCGCCAGTTCGTGGCGGCGCAGCTTGTCCAGCAGCGTCTCCATCTGGTGCGTCAGCTCGGCCACGTCGGCAAAACCGAAGGTGGCGGCGCCGCCCTTGATCGAGTGCGCGCAACGGAAGATGGCGTTGAGCTCCTCGTCGTCGGCCTCGGTCAGGTCCAGGCCGAGCAGCAACTGCTCCATCTGGTCCAGGTTCTCGCCGGCCTCCTCGAAGAAGACCTGGTAGAACTGACTCAGATCGATGCCTGCGTCCATCTGACCGCTGTCGGTGCTCGTGTCTGCCATGACTGGCTCCTGCTAATCCTGTGGGGGAACGTGTATCTGCTTGAAAAGAGGCCCCCGGGGGCCTCCGCTCAAATCACTTTTTTGATGACTTCGATCAGCTTGTTCGGATCGAAGGGTTTCACCAGCCAACCGGTGGCGCCAGCGGCACGGCCGGCCTGCTTCATCTGGTCGCTCGATTCGGTGGTCAGGATCAGGATCGGCGTGGCCTTGAACTGCGGCGATTCGCGCAGCTTCTTGGTCAGGCTGATGCCGTCCATGCGGGGCATGTTCTGGTCGGTCAGCACCAGGTCGAAAGTGCGGCCGCCGGCTTTTTCCCAAGCGTCCTGCCCGTCCACGGCCTCCACCACGTTGTAGCCGGCGCTCTTGAGGGTGAAGGCCACCATCTGGCGCATGGAAGCCGAATCGTCGACGGCAAGAATCGAATGCATGGTTCTCTCCGGTGCTTTTTAGGTGAGAGTCGAATCTGTTTGGAATGGGCTGGCCCGAGGGCGATTTGCGACTTTTTCGGCCAAAAACCGTCAGGCTTTAGAACAATTCCACGGAGCCGGCGTCCATTTCGTCCTGGGTCACCGGGTTGGGTTTGAGGGGTTCCGTCTCGACGATGGCCTCCCCGTCGGGGTCGTCGCCCATCGCATCGCGCGCGATCTGGTCGGCACAGTTGCGCAGGCGTTTGCTGGTATGGTGGATGAGTTGGGTGGCCATGTCCTGGAACTGCAGTGCGGTGACGGCCTTGTAAAGGGTCTGCAGCGCGTTCTGCATCGACGAGATGTCCCCCTGCCCGCCATCGATGGCTTGCCCCAACTGGTGTGCCGTGCCATGAAACCCTTCCTGCAGCACGCCATAGGCGTCGTCCAGCAGGCGTTGCAGGCGTTCAAGGTCATTGGTGGCCATCATCAAGTGGTCCTGCAGTTCGGCGGCCACGAACAGCGGGATGTCGCGCTCTACCGGCGAATCGGGGATTTCTTGATGGTTCTGCATGGCGGCTCCAGGACCCCAGCGTCTCGCGGGATACACACCTGTGAAATCCCCCGGCCAAGATCAACGCACATGATGTGCATGGTTGTTAGAATTTTTCATCTTGCAGCGCGGCAAGTCGTGCCGATGACGCGGTAAAACTTGGCGCATATCCGGAGATTGAGAGCCCTTAAGTGGATGACGCCCAATCCGACATGACGACGCCCCGCCGACTGCGTGTCCTGCACCTCGAGGACAACGAGGCCGACCATGCCCTGGTCGCCGCCCACCTGCGCCGTGGCGGCATCGACGCGGACATCGAACGCATCGAGACCGAATCGGCCCTGATCGAGGCGCTCGAGGACGACTGGGACCTGATCCTCTCCGACTACAACCTGCCGGGCTACTCCGGCTTGGCGGCGCTGGACAAGGTCCGCTCGACCGGCAAGCTCGTGCCCTTCATCCTGGTGTCTGGCGAGATCGGCGAAGACATCGCCGTGCAGGCCATGCGCAACGGTGCCAACGACTACCTGCTCAAGAGCAACCTCGCCCGCCTGGCCCCGGCCGCCTTGCTGGCCATCGAAGCCAACCGCACCCGCATCGCCAAGCAGAAGGCCGACCTGGCCCTGAGCCAGTCGCGCCAGCAGCTCAGTGAACTGGCCCAGCACCTTCAAACCAGCATTGAACAGGAACGGGCCGCCATTGCACGTGAAATCCATGACGATGTCGGGGGTGCACTGACTGCGGTGAAGCTGGACCTGGCCTGGATCGTTCGCCATGCGGAAGGCACGCCCGTGGCCGACCGTGCCAACCAGGCCATGGAGGCGGTGAACATGGCCCATGAGGCCAGCCAGCGGATCATGCACAACCTGCGACCGGCCATTCTGGAACAAGGCCTGATCGCCGCCCTGCAGTGGATGACGGACCGCTTCGGCAAGCGCACCGGCGTGGACACCACCTTCCGCACCAGCCACGAGACCCTCACCCTGCCCACCGCCGTGCCGCTGGTGGCCTACCGGTTCGCGCAGGAGGCGCTGACCAACATCTCCAAGCATGCGCACGCCGATTGCGTCACGGTCGACCTGACCCAGGCCGGCGGTGTGCTGTCGCTCGAAGTGTCGGACAACGGCCGGGGCCTGAGTCAGGACGACCTGGCCAAGGCCCGGTCCTTCGGTATCCGGGGCCTGCGCGAGCGCGCCGAGACCGTGGGCGGCTGGGTCGACATCAGCAGCGGCCCCCAGGGCACCACCCTCATCCTGTCGGTGCCCCTGTCCGGCCCCGAGAACGGCTTCATCGACCTGTTCGGTTCAGAATTGACCTCTATCCCGTCTGCATCCGACCTGGACCCTGACGACCCCACCATTTGGGGGCAACCATGATCAAAGTCATTCTTTGCGACGACCATGCCTTGATCCGCCGAGGCATCCGAGACACCCTGGCCGACGCCAGCGACATCGAGGTCGTGGGCGAGGCCGGCGATTACGGCGAGCTGCGCACCCTGCTGCGCGAGCGCTCGTGCGACGTGCTGGTGCTGGACATCAACCTGCCCGGCCGCAGCGGCCTGGACGTGCTGCATGTGCTCAAGGAAGAAGGCACGCAGCTCAAGGTGCTGGTGGTGTCGATGTTCCCGGAGGACCAGTACGCGATGCGCGCGCTGAAGGCGGGGGCCAGCGGCTATCTGAACAAGGGCGGGGATGCGGCCCAGATCGTGGCGGCGGTGCGCACGGTGTCGCAGGGCAAGAAGTACGTGACGCCCGAGATGGCGCAGATGCTGGTGGACAACCTGACCACGCCCGCGCCGGAAGATGCGCACCAGAAGCTGTCCGACCGGGAGCTGCAGACGCTGGTGATGATCGCTTCGGGCAAGCGGCTGTCGGACATCGCGGAGCAGTTGCTGTTGAGTCCGAAGACCGTGAGCGTGTACCGGGCGCGTGTGCTGGAAAAGCTGGGGTTGACGAACAACTCTGAACTGACGGTTTACGCGATTCGCAACGGATTGGTTTGAGGATCCGTTGCTTGCGGCGGTGTGAGCGCTTTGTCGGGAGAGCGCGGGGCGGGGGCTGAGCCGGTATTCGGCCGGGCTTCAATGTTGGCGGTCACGCCTTCGGCGTGACTGCTCTGCGCGTGCTCGTCCGGGACAGGTGGCTGCGCAACTCGCCCCTTCGGGGCTCAGACATGCTCGCCATCCCCTGGCCACAGGCCAGGGGCAAACCTGTCCCTCCCTGCGCGCCTCCGACGCCAACAAGGCGCCCGGCCGAATACCGGCTCAGCCCTTTGGCGCCCCGCTCGCCGCATTCAAAGGCCGCCGTCCTGGCGTTCGCAAGCGGCGACGTCCCCGGGCCATTTGTCGTGCGCTGACCTGATGGCTGATGGTCTCTTGCGCTCCAGGGTACGCACGGCTCGATCTTCTGCGCCTGCGGCAAGCGGGGCGATCAAAGGGATGTGGGGGCGGGCGGCCGGGCGCCTTCGGTGGCGCCGAGAAGCGCAGTGGCGAGGTGGGCATGCGCGCAGCGCATGCTTCGTCATCTGACTGGCCGCATCTGTTTGAACGCAGCGCCGCAGGCGCGTAGTGAGTCATGCGGCCCCACCTCGCCGCGAGCATCGGAGGGAAGTCCTGCCGCAGGCAGGACCGCCACCGCAGGTCCGGCCACCTGCCTCCACATCCCGCGCCCCGCGCTCTCCCGACAAAGCGCTCGCCCCCTCGAAAGCTCCAAAAAGCACCACCACAAACGACAAAGGGAGCCCCAAGGCCCCCTTCTGCTCAAAGCCAGGGCTTGAACCCCAGCGGCCAAAGATCACTCTTCCAGCAACGAACGCAGCATCCAGGCCGCCTTCTCGTGCACATCCAGGCGCTGGGTCAGCAGATCGGCCGTCGGCTCGTCGGAGGCCTGGTCCACCAGCGGGAACAGCGAGCGCGCCGTGCGCGCCACGGCCTCGTGGCCATTGACCAGCGTGCGGATCATGTCCTTGGCCTTGGGCGGCGTGCTGGGCGCATCCGGCAGCGTGCTCAGCTTGCGGAAATCGCCAAAGGAGCCGCTGGCGCACACGCCCAGCGCGCGGATGCGCTCGGCGATCGGGTCCACCGCGTTCCACAGCTCGGTGTACTGGTCCATGAACATCACGTGCAGCGTGTTGAACATCGGGCCCGTCACGTTCCAGTGGAAGTTGTGCGTGGTCAGGTACAGCGTGAAGGTGTCGGCCAGCAGACCGTTCAGGCCCTTGGCGATGGCCTCGCGGTCCTTGCCGGAGATGCCGATGTCGATCGGGCCCACGGCCGACTTGGACGCCGCCTTGGTGACGGGCCTCGCGGCGGTTTTCACGGGCGCCTTGACGGCTGGTTTCTTGTCGGACTTCGCCATGGTGCGGTGACTCCTGGAACCTAGAGAGTGATGGGTGGATTTCAAGGCCTGATCGTAGCGCCTTTGGGTGAGGGCTCGATGATGCTGCGTCAATACCGCATCAGTCCACTCGCCCGAAAGGCTTAGTCCGTGGGGGTCAGCTTGGCCACGCTCAGCATCAGCCATTTGGTGCCATGCCGCCCGAAGTTGACCTGAACACGCGCATCAGGGCCCTGTCCTTCCAGCGTCAGGATCACGCCCTCGCCGAACTTGTTGTGGAACACGCCCTGGCCCACCTTGAAGCCGCTCTCGGTCTTGGCCTGGGCCATGCGGCTGGGCAAGGGCGCGGTCAGGTCCTTGAAATCGTCTTCGCCACGCACTTTGGCGCTGCCATAGGCCTGACCGCCACCGCTGCCACCCGCGCCGCCACGCCATGGCTGCGCACCGGCCCCCACCATCGAGCCCAGCCCGCGTCCGCTGGCCCAGGCTTCCTGGTACTGGCGTGCATAGCCCGAGCCGAAGCCCTGGTTGCGCGGGGTCAGCCATTTCAGGGAGGCTTCGGGCAGTTCCTCCAGGAAGCGGCTCTTGAGGTTGTAGCGTGTCTGGCCGTGCAGCATGCGCGTCTGGCAGAAGCTGATGTGCAGTTTCTTGCGTGCCCGGGTGATGGCCACGTACATCAGGCGACGCTCCTCTTCCAGGCTGTCGCCGTCGTTCATCGAGTTCTCGTGTGGGAAAAGGCCTTCTTCCAGACCAGTGATGAACACGTTGTCGAACTCCAGACCCTTGGCCGCGTGCACCGTCATCAGTTGCACGGCGTCCTGGCCCGCCTGGGCCTGGTTGTCGCCAGCCTCGAGCGCGGCGTGCGTCAGGAAGGCCACCAGCGGCGAGATGATCTCACCGGTCTCGGCATCGGGCAGGGTGTCCACGCGCGCCACGGCGGCCGGCAGGCCCTGCGCGATCGTGCCCGCGGGCTCGTCCACCGGCAAGGCCACGGCGTCCTTGCCGAAGCCCTCCTGCGTGACGAAGGCCTCTGCCGCGTTGACCAGTTCGGCCAGGTTCTCCAGGCGCTCCTGGCCTTCCTTCTCGGTGCGGTAGAAATCGGCCAGGCCCGAGGCCTCGACCACGTGCTCGATGATGTGGCGCAGCGTCAGGCCGCGCGTGGCCTCGCGCATCCCGTCCACCTTCGTCACGAAGGCCTGCAGGTTGGCGCCAGCCTTGCCGGGCACCGCCGTCACGCTCTGGCCCAGGCTGCGGCCACTGGCGCGGGCCGTGTCCTGCAGCACCTCGATCGTGCGCGCGCCGATGCCGCGCGCCGGGAAATTCACCACGCGCAGGAAGCTGGTGTCGTCGTTCGGGTTCTCGATCAGGCGCAGGTAGGCCAACGCGTGCTTCACCTCGGCCCGCTCGAAGAAGCGCAGGCCCCCATACACCTTGTAGGGCACGCCTGAATTGAACAGCGCCGATTCGATCACCCGCGATTGCGCGTTGCTGCGGTAGAGCACGGCCACCTCCTTGTAGGACTGGCCCTCGCGGTGCATCTGCCGCGCTTCGTCCACCAGCCACTGCGCCTCGGCATAGTCGCTGCTGGCCTCGTACACGCGCAGCGGCTCGCCCGCGCCCGCATCGGTGCGCAGCGTCTTGCCCAGGCGGCGGCTGTTGTTGGCGATCAGCACGTTGGCCGAATCCAGGATGTGGCCGAAGCTGCGGTAGTTCTGTTCCAGCTTGATCACGCCGGGCACCTTGAACTCGCGTTCGAAATCACCCATGTTGCTCACCTGCGCACCACGGAAGGCGTAAATGCTCTGGTCGTCGTCGCCCACGGCCATCACGCTGGTCCCGGTTTCTTCAGGCTTGCCGGAGAACATCTTCAGCCAGGCGTACTGCAGCTTGTTGGTGTCCTGGAACTCGTCGACCAGGATGTGGCGGAAGCGCCGCTGGTAGTGCGCGCGCAACTCGGCGTTGTCGCGCATCAGCTCGTAGGTGCGCAGCATCAACTCGGCGAAATCGACCACGCCTTCGCGAATGCACTGGTCTTCATAGGCTTCGTAGACGCTGAGCTGCAGGCGGCCGAGCTCGTCGCGCGGCACGATGTCGCGTGGGCGCAGGCCGTCTTCCTTGGCGTTGGCGATGAACCAGGTGGTCTGCTTGGGGATCACCTTTTCCTCGTCGTACTTCAGGCCCTTGATGACGCGCTTGACGGCAGAGAGCTGGTCCTGCGTGTCCAGGATCTGAAAGGCCTGCGGCAGGCCCGCCACCTTGTAGTGCGCCCGCAGGAAGCGGTTGCACAGCCCGTGAAAGGTGCCGATCCACATGCCGCGCGCGTTGATGGGCAGCATGGCCGACAGGCGGGTCAGCATCTCCTTGGCCGCCTTGTTGGTGAAGGTCACGGCCATCACGCCGGCCGGCGACACCTGGCCCGTCTGCAGCAGCCAGGCGATGCGGGTCGTCAGCACGCGCGTCTTGCCCGATCCGGCGCCAGCCAGGATCAGCCACGGGCCGGGTGGTGCGGTCACGGCGGCCAGTTGCTCCGGGTTGAGCCCCTTCAACAGGGAAGAGGCGGCCGCGGAGGGAGGCAAGGAAACGTCAGAAGCGAAATTCATCCAAAAATTGTAGGCCTCCCCCGGGCCATCGGTTAATCTTGCGCCCGATTGACACAAATACACACAGCACCACAAGGGAGGATTTCATGCTGCAGTCCGACGACCCGAGCGCTTCCGTGCGCGACGCCTCGCCATTGATCACCGGCAATCTGGGCGCCCCAAGCCCCGTGCAACGCCACCCGATCGAGTTCACCGGCTCGGGCAGCGAGTACTTCCGCATCTGGATCGTCAACCTGCTGCTAACGTTGGTCACCTTCGGGTTGTATTACCCCTGGGCCAAGGTGCGCAAGCTGCGCTATTTCTACGGCAACACGCACGTGGCGGGCCATGCGCTGGATTTCCATGGCGATCCCAAGCGCATGCTGCGTGGCTTCCTGCTGATGGCCGCGCTGCTGCTGGTCTACAACGTGGCACTCAAGGCCTCGCCGTTGGCCGGCGGCATCGCCTTCCTGATCTTCATGGCCGTGTGGCCGGCACTGCTGCGTGCCTCGATGCAGTTCCGGCTGGCCAACACCAGCTGGCGTGGCCTGCGCTTGCAGTTCACAGGGTCGCTGAAGGACGCCTACCTGGTCTTCCTGATTCCGGTGTTGGTGATGGCCGGCTTCTTCGGGGTGGGCTTCGCGCTCATCGCCACCAAGAACATGGCCGGCATCGTGGCGGGAGGCCTCCTGATGGTGATGGCGTACCTGGGCGCCTTGCCCTATGCCTATTACCGGTTCAAGAAGTACCAGCACCAGAACTACGTCTACGGCCAATTGCGCACCGAGTTCCGTGCCAGCTTCGGTGATGTCGTCAAGATCTGTCTGAAGACCTTCGGACTGGCCATCGGCCTGGGCATCGCGGCCAGCGTGCTGGTGGGCATCATCGGTGGCGCCAGCTTGGTGGGCATGGGCGGCGGCGCACGGCGCGGAGCCGAGGCGGCGGCCATGGCCTTTCCGGTGATGATCTTCGTCATGGTCGCGGTCTATGCCGTACCCATTCCCTACATCCAGTCGCGCATGCAGAACCTGGTCTGGACGCAGACTGGCTGCCGCGACCTTCGCTTCAAAAGCCAGTTGAACTTTGGCCCCATGCTCAAGCAGACGCTGATCAACTGGACGTTGATGGTGTTCACGCTCGGCCTGTACTGGCCTTTCGCAGCCATCGCCATGGCGCGGCTGCGCCTGCAGGCGGTGAGCATCCATGCCCGCATCGACCTGGACACGCTGGTCTCGCGCCAGAAGGGCTCGCTGCACCGAGAAGGCGTCGGCGACGCCGCGGCGGATCTGGCCGGCATCGACTTCGGCCTGTGATGGCATGAGCGATGCCGCGCTGAGCGTCGACTACTTCGACGGGGAGCACGCCCAGGCCATTCCGGTCGGTCTGCGGATCCAGGAAGGTGTCCTTCACCTGCGAGGGCCCGATGTCGACCTGCAGATCCCGGTGCGCGACATCCGCTGGCCGGAACGCACGCGCCACGGCGCCCGCATCGCCCAGTTGCCCGATGGCGGCGCCCTGCATGCGCGCGTGCCGGCCGAATGGGATCACTGGGTGCGCGAGCACGGCATCCAGGATGGCTGGGTGGTGCACATCCAGCAGAGCTGGCGCCTGGTCGCCGCGTCCACCGTCGTGCTGGTGCTGCTGTGCATCGCCGCCTACCTCTGGGGGCTGCCGCTGGCCGGGCGCACCATCATTGCCGCGACGCCCCGCTCGGTGGACCAGGAAGTGGGGGAGCTGGCCATGCGCGCCGTGGAAGAAGAATGGCTGCGTCCCAGCAGAATCCCCAAGGCCGAGCAGCAGCGCCTGCGCGCCCTCTTTCTGCGTGCCCAGGCACAGCACCACCTGGTGCAGGAGCCCGGCACAGACACCCTGCCCGTGCAGATCCACTTCCGCCGTTCGCGCATCGGCCCCAACGCCTTCGCCCTGCCGGATGGCAGCATCGTCTTCACGGACGAGTTGATCAACCTGCTCAAGGGCCACGACGACACCCTGATCGGCGTGTTCGGCCATGAACTGGGCCATGTTCGGGAGCGCCACACCATGCGCCAGCTGGTCCAGTCCGGCTTGCTGGCCGCGGCCACCAGCGTGGCCCTGGGCGACTTCAGCCAATGGCTGGCCGCCGCCCCCGCCCTGCTGGGCCACATGGCCTACTCCCGCGATTTCGAGCGCGAGGCGGACGTGGCGTCCATCGATCTGATGCGCGCCAATGGCATCCGCCCCTCGGCCATGGTGACCTTCTTCGAAGAAATAGCGGCTTACCGCAAACGCCCGCCTCGGGATGAGGACGACAAGGACGAAGCCGGCGAGTCACAGCGGCCCCGCGACGCATCGCCCGACGACGAGCCCGGTACGCCAGACGATGAAGATCACGACTCGGACGACGCCGACAGCCTGGGCATCGCCTTCAGCAGCCACCCCGCCGATGCCGAACGCATCGCCCGCTTCAAGGAAGCAGACCGGCACTAGGCCGGTCTGAAAAGGCGCCGAAGCCGGATCGCGGCCTTCAGCGAGGCCCGCGCAGCGATTGCACCCGCTGGAAGGTCTGCCATGCCCACAGGGCCCGCTCCGCCAGGAGGCTCAGGCCTCGCGGACGCCAAAACACCAGGGTCAAGGCCGCACCGGCCACCAGCACGGGGTGTCGGCGAACCCAGGAGCCCACGGCTTGAACACGTTCGTGCGCGTTGGACACCGGTGCCAGCGTGCCGGACACCTGCTGCGCCAGCGTGTGCCGCAACACGGCACTGTGCAACTGGAGGTAGCGCTTCTTGAGCGCCAGTTCCTCATCGGTCAGCATGCGGCCCTCCCGCCGGTGTGGTGGGCGGCTGCCCGGTGACACGGGCAGCCGCGGCCGCCAGGGCCTGGCGGTCTCCGTCGAGCTCGCCGATGCTGGCCGACAGCAACCCCGATGACGCCTTGAGCAGTTGCTCCACACGCCACCAGGCCAGCCCGCCGGCGGCGAGGAACAGCACGGCGATCACACCTGCCACCAGCACCCGGTCATCCCAGAACAGCACCGTCACGAACACGGCCAGGAAGACCAGGCCGAAGCAGGCCAGCAGCACGGCCACCGCGCCCCAAGCCATCACACTCAACAAACGGCGCTTTTCCTCCTCCAGCTCGGTGGCCAGCAACTCCACGCGCGTCTGCACGATGGCCACCAAGGTGGCCAGCAGGTTCTGCGCGGAAGCCCACAAGCCGGATCCGAGCGGGGGGGGCGGAGGCGTCTCTCCCGCCACGGTCAGCGGCGCCCGATCAGCAGGCCGACCAGCAGGCCCACGCCCGCCGCGATGCCGACGGACGACCAGGGGTTCTCGTGCACGTACTCGTCGGTCGCCTTGGCCGTGGCCTTGGCCTTTTCAACCACGGCGTGCTGCACATTGATCAGGCCGTCCTTGGCCTGGCTCAGGCTGGCCTGCACGCGTGCGCGCAGTTCGGCCACGCCTTCACCGGCTTGCCCGGCCGTGGCCTGCAGCAGGGCTTCTGCATCGGCCACCACCAGTTTCAGATCGGCCATCAGCTTTTCACGGTGTTCTGCGGTATCGCTCATCTCTCGCTCCTGTTCTAGGGTTATCGAAATTGGAAACAGTTTGTCAGTGCAGCACCAGCAAGGGCACCTTGCTGTGCGACAGCACGCTCTTGGTGAGCGAGCCATTGATCAGGGCGTCGATCCCGTGGCGGCCATGCGTGGCCATCACGATCAGGTCACAGCCCTGGCGCTGGGCGATGTCGACGATCGCCTGCTGCACGTTGTCGGAAATCATGAACTGGCCATCGAAGGCCACGCCCGCGGCCACAGCCCGGTCCGCGAAAGACCTGAGCACCTCGCGGGCATGCACCTCGCAGCGCTCCTGGTGTTCCTTGGAGGTCTCGACGTAGTAAGGCACGGCCATCTGTTCGACCACCAGCGGCGGCAACGGCGGCTCCACGGTGAAACCAGTGATCGAGGCGCCCAGCATCTTGGCCAGGCCAATGCTGTGCTCGATGCACTTGTCCGACAGATCGCCGCCATCCACCGGAACCAGAATGTGTTCGAACATGGGCTTGTCTCCTTGTGAAGATCTTGCTGCGGCGCAGGGCCTCTTGATTGATGTGCCAAGGCCATCTTAGGGCCATGGGAACACCCTGTGTAAAACCCACCTTGACAGCGCGGATGAACCTTTCAATACCTTGATGCATCGCAATCAGGTGGTAGTGCGGCCCACGGATGGCTTCCCGCCTAAAATCACGGGATCCCGCACAGAACACCCGCGCGCAGGCGTCAGCCCGTGACCGCGAACCCCGGCGCTGCCCAGCGCCACCGCTGAACATGACCGAACTCGCCAAATCCTTCGACCCCGCCCCCATTGAAGCCAAGTACGGCCCCCTGTGGGAGCAGCGCGGCCTGTACGAGCCCACGCTGGACGCGGCCAAGCCCTCCTTCAGCATCCAGCTGCCGCCGCCCAACGTCACGGGCACGCTGCACATGGGCCATGCCTTCAACCAGACCATCATGGACTCGTTGACGCGCTACCACCGCATGCGCGGCTTCAACACACTGTGGGTGCCGGGCACCGACCACGCCGGCATCGCCACGCAGATCGTGGTGGAGCGCCAGCTGCAAGACAAGGGACAAAGCCGCCACGACCTGGGCCGCAAGAACTTCGTCGCCAAGATCTGGGAGTGGAAGGAAGAAAGCGGCTCGACCATCACCCGCCAGATGCGCCGCATGGGCGATTCGGTCAGTTGGCCGCACGAGTACTTCACGATGGACGAGAAGCTGTCCAACGTCGTGAACGACACCTTCGTGAAGCTGTACGAGCAGGGCCTGATCTACCGCGGCAAGCGCCTGGTCAGCTGGGATCCGATCCTCAAGTCGGCCGTGTCCGACCTGGAGGTCGAAAGCGAAGAGGAAGACGGCTCGCTGTGGCACATCCGCTACCCCGTCGAGGGCAGCAGCGACACCCTGGTCGTGGCCACCACCCGCCCCGAGACCATGCTGGGCGACACCGCCGTGATGGTGCACCCGGAAGATGACCGCTACGCCCACCTGATCGGCCAGCAGGTTCGCCTGCCCATCACGGGCCGCCTGGTGCCCGTGATCGCCGACGACTACGTCGACAAGGAATTCGGCACCGGCGTCGTGAAGGTCACGCCCGCGCACGACACCAACGACTACCAGGTCGGCCTGCGCCACGACCTGCCCATGATCACCATCTTCACGCTCGAAGCGAAGGTGGTCGACGACCTGGCCGACATCCCGGTCGAATTGCGTGGCCTGGACCGCTTCGTGGCCCGCAAGAAGATCGTCGCCCAGCTCGAGGCCGACGGCCTGCTGGTCGAGGTCAAGAAGCACAAGCTGATGGTGCCGCGCTGCGCCCGCACCGGCCAGGTGATCGAGCCCATGCTGACGGACCAGTGGTTCGTGGCCATGACCAAGCCCGGCCCCAGCGGCAAGAGCATCGCCCAGCAGGCCATCGACGTGGTCGAGAGCGGCGAGGTCAAGTTCGTGCCCGAGAACTGGGTCAACACCTATAACCAGTGGATGAAGAACATCCAGGACTGGTGCATCAGCCGCCAGCTGTGGTGGGGCCATCAGATCCCGGCCTGGTACGGCACGGGCGGCGAGCTGTTCGTCGCCACGAGCGAGGAAGAGGCCCGCGCCAAGGCCACGGCCGCCGGCTACACGGGCGATCTGACCCGTGACGAAGACGTGCTGGACACCTGGTACTCATCCGCCCTGGTGCCCTTCTCCACCCTGGGCTGGCCCGAGAAGACCATCGAGCAGGACCTCTTCCTGCCGTCTTCCGTGCTGGTCACCGGCTACGACATCATCTTCTTCTGGGTCGCCCGGATGATCATGATGACCAAGCACTTCACCGGCAAGGTGCCTTTCAAGCACGTGTACATCCACGGCCTGGTGCGCGACGCGCAAGGCCAGAAGATGTCCAAGTCCGAAGGCAATGTGCTGGACCCGGTCGACCTGATCGACGGGATTGAGCTGGCCCCGCTGCTCGACAAGCGCACCACCGGCCTGCGCAAGCCCGAGACCGCGCCCAAGGTGCGCAAGAACACCGAGAAGGAGTTCCCCGAAGGCATCCCCGGCTACGGCGCCGATGCCCTGCGCTTCACCTTCGCCGCGCTGGCCAGCCTGGGCCGCAGCATCAACTTCGACAGCAAGCGCTGCGAGGGCTACCGCAACTTCTGCAACAAGCTCTGGAACGCCACCAAGTTCGTGCTGATGAACACCGAAGGCCAGGATTGCGGCCTCAAGGCGCATCAGCCCGGCGTGTGCGCCACCGGCGGTTACCTCGACTTCAGCCCGGCTGACAAGTGGATCGTCAGCGAACTGCAGCGCGTCGAGGCCGCCGTGGCCCAGGGCTTCACCGACTTCCGCCTGGACAACGTCGCCAACGCCATCTACCAGTTCGTCTGGGACGAATACTGCGACTGGTACATCGAGATCGCCAAGGCCCAGCTCAATGCCGCCAAGGCCGAGGGCAACGAGGCCAAACAGCGCGCCACCCGCCGCACGCTGATCCGCGTGCTCGAAACCGTGCTGCGACTGCTGCACCCCATCACACCCTTCATCACCGAAGAGCTGTGGCAGGTCGTGGCGCCGGTGGCCGGCCGCAAGGCCGAAGGCAGCGACGACTCCATCGTCGTGGCCGCCTACCCCGTGGCCGACCTGGGCCGCATCGATGCCGAATCCGACGCCTGGGTGGCCAAGCTCAAGGCCCTGGTCGGCACCACCCGCAACCTGCGCAGCGAGATGAGCATCTCGCCGGCCGAGCGCGTGCCCTTGCTGACCACGGGCGATGCCGACTTCATCCGTCAGGCCGCCCCCATCATCCAGGCCCTGGGCAAGCTCAGCGATGTGCAGGTGCTGGATGAGGCCGCATTTGCCGCGGCCACTGCCGCCGCGCCTGTGGCCGTGCAGGGCGACGCCCGCCTCGCGCTGCACGTCGAGATCGACGTCGAGGCCGAGAAGGCGCGCCTGTCCAAGGAAGCCACCCGCCTGGAAGGCGAAATCACGAAGGCACAGGCCAAGCTGGGCAACGAGAGCTTCGTGGCCCGCGCCCCGGCCGCCGTGGTCGAGCAGGAAAAGCAGCGCATGGCGGACTTCAGTGCCACGCTGGAGCGTGTGCGCCAGCAGCTGAGCCGCCTGCTCGCGGGCTGATCAGCTAGCTGGATCGCCCCTCTGGGGCGGGTGGCGTCGGTGAAGTCGGCGCCACCACCCCGGCCATCTCCAGCTGCATGATGATCATGTTCACCAGCGAGCCCACCGAGGGCCTGCCGGTGTCCACGGTGTAGTGCGCCGTCTGCTCGTACAAGGGGTGCCGCTGGTCGTACAACTCCCGCAGTTTGGCCATCGGATCGGCCACCTGCAGCAAGGGGCGCTGGGTGTCGTGGCGCAGTCGCCTGTAGAGTTCTTCGGGGGTGGAGCGCAGGTAGATCACGGTGCCTCGGGACTTCAGGTGCGTGCGGTTGTTTTCACGCAAGACCGCCCCGCCGCCCGTGGCCAGCACCAACCCGCTCCGCGGGGTGGATGCCTGCGCGTCGTCCTCCAAGGAGGGCGGCAACAGCGTCAGTTCGTCCAGCACGGTTTCCTCGAGATCGCGGAACACCTGCTCGCCGTGCAGCTCAAAAAAAGAACGGATCGGCATGCCGATCCGCTCTTCGAGCACCGTGTCCGCATCCAGGAAGCGAACACCCATTCTTCTGGCCAACTGCCGTCCCACGGTGGACTTGCCACCGCCCGGCAGGCCGATAAGTACGATCAACACATCAACTCAATCACTAGGGGTTGGTCGATCACGTGCCATGTGAGCACGTGATCCAACCCTGCCCTCGGTTCAACGCAGGCCGGTTTTCTCGGACACCACCTTGGGCGTCAGGAAAATCAGCAGTTCAGACTTGTCGTTGGTCTTGGTCGTGTTCTTGAACAGGTGGCCCAGGAAGGGGATGTCGCCCAGCAGAGGCACCTTGTTCACGTCATTGCGTTCGGTCTGCACGAAGATGCCGCCGATCACGACCGTGCCGCCATTCTCGACCAGCACCTGCGTCTGCACGTGCTTGGTGTCGATGGCATAGCCCGCCGACGTCTGGATGCCCACGCTGTCCTTGTTCACGTCCACGTCCAGGATGATGCCACCCTCCGGCGTGATCTGCGGCGTGACCTCCAGCTTGAGGTTGGCCTTGCGGAACGCGATCGACGTGGCACCGCTCGAAGACGCCACCAGGTAAGGCAATTCCGTGCCCTGCTCGATCAAGGCCTTGACCTGGTCGGCGGTGATGACGCGCGGGCTGGACACGATGCGTCCCTTGTTGTCGGCTTCCAGGGCCGACAGTTCCAAATTCAGGAACTTCTCGCTGCCGGCCTTGAACAGGGACACGGCGAAGGTGGCCGGCGAGGTGCCGTCGATCGTGGCCGCCGGCAGGTTGAAGAAGTTGGAGGTGGAGATGTCCGGCTTCGTTTCCAGCCAGCCCATCTGATTGGCCACCCCGGTGTAGGAGCCGCCAACGCTGGCCCGCAGGTCACCATTGCCCAGACCGCTCCGGTTTTCCATGATGCTCCCCAATCGAGCACCCAGCGTGCGGCTGAACGTGTCGTCCGCCTCCACGATGCGCGCTTCGATCAGCACCTGGCGAACCGGGATGTCGACCTTGGCGATCAGCTGCTGGATCTCTTCGAGGCGCGAGGGAATGTCGCTCACGAACAGCTGGTTGGTCCGGGTTTCGAACAGCACGCTGCCACGCTCGGACAGCATCTTGGTGGTCGTGTTGTTGCCACTGCCGCCGCTGCTGGCCAGGGCTTGCCCGGTCAGACCCTTGGCGATGTCCTCGGCCTTGACGTAGTTCAGCTGGAAAGCCTGCGTGCGCAGCGGCTCCAGTTTGGCCACCTCGACCTTGGCCTCCAGATCCATCTTTTCCTTGGCGTTGATCTCATCCTTCGGCGCGATCCACAGCACGTTGCCGTTCTTGCGGACGCCCAGGCCCTTGGCCTGCATGATGATGTCCAGGGCCTGGTCCCAAGGGACGTCCTTGAGGCGCAGGGTCACCGTGCCCGTCACCGTGTCGCTGGTCACCACGTTGAAGTTGGTGAAGTCGGCGATCACCTGCAACAGGGCGCGCACTTCGATGTTCTGGAAATTCAGGGACAGCTTCTCACCCGCGTAACCCGGGCCTTGCGTCAGCTTGTTCTGATCCACCTTCTGCTTGCGGATTTCAAGCACGAACTGGTTGTCGCTCTGGTAGGCCGAGTGCTCCCAGCTGCCACGAGGCTCCACGACCAGGCGCACCCGCTCGCCCACCTGGCTGGCGGTCATGCCCTGCACCGGCGTGCCGAAATCGGTCGTGTCGAAGCGACGGCGCAGGCGATCCGGCAAGGTGGTCCGCATGAACTCGACCACGAGGTTCTGGCCTTGCTGCTTGATGTCGACGCCCACCTGGTTGTTGGGCAACTCGACCACCACACGCCCCGCGCCATCGTTGCCGCGGCGGAAATCGATGTCCTTCAGGGCCAACGGCACGGCATTGCGGCTTTCCGCGAAATGGACGGTCTCGGTCTCACCGCCCGTGGCCTTGACGGCGTTCTGCACGCCCACCGGTTCAGCCGGCGCCACAGCGGCGGCCGAAGGGCTGTCGAGCGTCAGCAGCAGCACCTTGCCTTGCAGGCTGGCCTTGTAGGCCGAGGGCTGGCGCAGGTTGAGCACCAGGCGGGTGCGTTCGCCGGCTTGGGCGATGTTCACCGTGCGGACATTGCCCTGGTTGACCTCGACCACGTTGCGTCCGAGCGCATTGCTCACGCCGGGCAGGTCGATGGCGACACGCGGAGGTGCCTGGACGGAAAAGCTGGCCGGCAGCGAAGGCAGGGCCTCGCTCAATTCGATGCGGACGATGTCGGTTCCGGCTTGCTGGTTGGCCGTGATGGCCTGGATCGCCGGTGCCGCGAACGCACAGGAGGCCGCGACGGCCATGGTCGCGGCCGCCAGCGTCTTGATGAACTTGCTCATGGTCAGTGCCCCCCTTCCTGAAGCTGCAAGGCGGCCGGCCGTTCGATCCATTCGCCAGATGCGTCCTGCACGATCTCGCGCAGCTCGATTTCCGTCTCGGTGAGCTTCATGATTCTTCCAAAGTTCTGTCCCAGGTAGTCACCCACCTTGACCTGATAGAGAAGGTTGTCGACCTTCAGCAAGGCGTACTGAACGCCCTTGCGCGCCACGCTGCCGACCATCGACATGCTGTCCAGCGGGAAGGCCTCCAGCGGCTCCTTGCGGCGATTGAGCTCAGCCGCCACCGCTGAATTCGGCTGGGACCGATCCTGCTTGAGCACGACAATCAATTTCTGAGCGCTGAACGGCTCGACCGTCTCACCCACCTCATAGCGCTGCGGATTGAATTTCTGAGGCGGCGAAATCGGCTGCACGCTGGGGTGCGTCTGCGCGCGCTCCTGCGCCATCCAGGCTTGCAACTCTTCATGCTCGGAGGTGCATCCTGCCAAAGCCGCCACCATGCCCAGCATCATGCCAAGCTGAACTCTGGACATCATGCTTGCCCTCCGGACTTCTTGGCCGCGTTCTTCTTGGCCTTGTCGGCGCGCTGCTGATCCAGCTCAGCCTGATCCAGATAGCGGTAGGTGCGTGCCGTGGCTTCCATCACCAGAGGGCCGCCACTGCTGACAGCCTTCGCACCACCAGAGGCAGAAGCCTGCACCGAGGTGATGTTGAGATCGTGCAGCGTCACGATGCGCGACAGGTTCGCGATGTCGGCGGCAAAGGCCCCGGCATCGTGATATCGACCGGACACCCTGATCGAAATGGGCAGCTCGGCGTAGTAATCCTTGACCACCACCTGGCCAGGCTTGAACAGTTCGAATTCAAGGCCGCGGCCCAGCCCTGCCTGGTTGATGTCGGACAGCAGGGCGTCCATTTCGGCCTTGCCCGGCAGCTGCTTTTCGAGCTGGGTGACGTACTCCTGCACTTGAACGCGCTGCTTGCGCAGTTCAACGAGGTTGACGGCCTGCGCCAGCTTGGTCTGGTATTCCTGCTTCAGCTGTGGCTCGCGGTCACGCTCGGTCTGCAGTTCGTCAGCCTGCGAGGACAGGAGGAGAACCCAGCCCAGTATCACCATCACGGCACCGGCCGCCAGGCCTGCCGCGATCTTCGGAAGGATGGGCCACTGCCCCGGTTCGTTGGGGTTGAGCCCCCGGAACTGGTCCTGCGCGTCGGCGAACCAGGCATTGAGGTCGATGTTGATGTTCGGATTGGCCATGCTGACTCCGCGCTCAGACAGGAGAAGGCGCAGAAGCGCCAACGGCCGCACCACGGGCGGGCGCCGAGGCGCCACCGGCTGCCGCGTTGGCATCCTGCGGGCGCTTCAGGCCCACGCGCATCGAGAACTCGAACAGGCGCTTGGGATCCTTGGTGTCCGGCAGGACGACGGACGCGGCCTTGATTTCCTGGAGTTCAGGCCGTTCCAGCCAGGGCGAGTTGTTGCCCGTGTTGCGAAGGAAGGCGGAGACGCGCTCGTTGGTCTGGGCCACGCCGGTCACCGTGACGAACTGGCCTTCCTGCTTGATGGTCTTCAGGTAGATGCCTTCGGGCGTCTGGCGAGCCAGCTCGTTGAGGATGTGCACCGGCATGTTGCGGTCGGTCTGCAGGTCTTCCACGGCCTTTTGGCGGGCCTTGAGCGACTCGATCTCGGCCTTGAGCGTCGACACGTCCTTGATTTCGTCGTCGAGCTTGGCGATCTCGGACTTCAGGAACTCGTTGCGCGACTGCTGCGAGCCGATCATCTGCTGCTGGATGCCGTACCACAGGGCCACGAGCACCAGGCCGATCAGGGCGGACATGCCCAGCCCCGCATAGAAGCGCTGCTTGCGCTGGAGGCGTTTTTCCTCGCGGTGAGGAAGCAGGTTGATCAGGATCATGCGAGGAACCTCCGCATGGCCAGACCGCAGGCCGTCAGGTAGGACGGCGCCTCACGACGCAACTTGCTTTCACGCACGGCGGACCCCAGTTTCATGCCGTCGAAGGGATTCACCACCATGGATGCGAAGCCCGTCAACTCGGTCACCCGCTCTTTCAGGCCGGGCAAGGAAGCCGTGCCCCCTGCCAGCATCACGTAATGCACCTTGTGGTGCGGCGTGCTGGTGAAGAAATACTGCAGCGCCCGGCCGATCTCCTGGGACAGGCTGTCCACGAACGGGGCGAGCAGTGTCGATTGGAAATCTTCGGGCAGATCGCCCGACAGCTTCTTGGACTCGGCTTCTTCGAACGAGAAGCCGTACTGGCGGGAGATCAGCTGCGTGAGCTGCGCACCACCGAAGGCCTGGTCGCGATCGTAGAGGAGCTCTTCGTCTCGCAAGACCTTGAGGCTGGTGTTCTCGGCGCCGATCTCGAACAGCGCGACCAGCGCATCCTTGCCGCCACCCGGCAAGGCCGAGATCAGGCGTTGCATGGCCAGGCGCGAGGCATAGGACTCGATGTCGAGGATGGCGGGCTTGAGGCCCGCAGCCTCGGCCAGGCCCTGACGGTCCTGGACGCGGTCCTTGCGGGAGGCGGCGATCAGCACTTCGACATCACCCGCCGATTGCGGTGCCGGGCCGACCACACAAAAATCAAGGCTAACTTCGTCGAGCGAGAATGGGATGTACTGGTTGGCCTCCGCCTCGACCTGCATTTCCATTTCTTCCTCGCGCAGGCCTGCCGGCAGCATGATCTTTTTCGTGATCACGGCGGATTGGGGCATGGCCATGGCGACAAACTTGGTTCGCGTGCCACTTTTGGTCACAACCTTGCGAACTGCTTCCGCCACTTCGTCGAATTTTTCGATTTGTCCGTCGGCGATCCAGCCTTTGTCCAGGGGTTCCGACGCGAAACGTTCGAGCGTCAATTCTCCTGCTGCATTTTGGCTGAGTTCGACGAGCTTGACGCTGGACGAGCTGACGTCAAGCCCGACCATGGCCGGGTGCTTGCGGCCCAGCAGCGTGTCTATAAAGCTCACAAAGTCCTCCATCGCCCCACGCGAGCGCTGGGAAGTTAATAAACCACTTCAATGCTAGCAGCAAAGTTTTTGTGTATGAAAGTCAATGTAGCCCGGCTTTTCACCTAGTCGTTGCGCGTTCCACACGTATTACAAGCGGTTTCAAACGTAAATGCGGGGGTATGCCAGCGGTTCAGGTTCACCCCGAAGAGGGGCTATTGCGGACGAAAGACGCCCGCCCCGGCTTTCTATAATCAGGGTTCCATACGGATCCCCCTGATTGATGAGCTCGCCTGACACCCGTCCCAATTCGTCGTCCCGCAGCCGGGTCTTCAGTGCCGATGCTTGGTGGATCCAGTGGCTGGTCCGGCCCCTGGCCTGGCTGATCGGTCTGGGTGTGGCCGGCGCGCTGGCAGGCGCCATGGTCGCGGGCATCAGCCTGGCGGTCATCTACCCCAACCTGCCCCCGCTGAACGGCCTGATGGACTACCGCCCCAAGATGCCCTTGCGCGTCTACGCGGCGGACAGCACCCTGATCGGCGAGTTCGGCGAGGAAAAGCGCAATTTCCAGCCGATCGCGCAGATGCCCAAGTCCATGAAGGACGCGGTGCTCGCCATCGAGGACGCGCGCTTCTACCGCCACGGGGGCGTGGACTACATCGGCGTGCTGCGCGCCGGCTTGGCCAACTTCGGCGAGGCCCGCAGCCAGGGCGCCTCCACGATCACGATGCAGGTGGCCCGCAACTTCTACCTGTCCACCGAAAAGACCTTCTCGCGCAAGATCTACGAGATCCTGCTGGCCCTGAAGATCGAAGGCCTGCTGAGCAAGGACCAGATCCTCGAGCTCTACATGAACCAGATCTACCTGGGGCAGCGGGCCTACGGCTTCGCGGCCGCGGCCGAGACCTACTTCGGCAAGTCGCTCAAGGACATCACCCTGGCCGAGGCCGCCATGCTGGCCGGCCTGCCCAAGGCGCCCTCGGCCTACAACCCGCTGCGCAACCCCAAGCGGGCCGTGGTGCGGCAGCAGTACATCCTGCAGCGCATGCTGGAGAACGGCTTCATCACGCAGGCGCAGTACGAAGAGGCCCGCGACGAAGAGCTGCACTACCACGTGAAGGCCCCCATCGCCCCCGAGGCCGAGTACGTGGCCGAAGCGGCCCGCGCGTTGATGTACGAGCAGTACGGCGCCGATGCCTACACTCGGGGCCTGAAGGTCACCACCACCGTCCGCATGGACGAGCAAATCTCGGCCACGCGCGCCCTGCGCAAGGGCCTGCTGGATTACGACCGCCGCCAGCCCTGGCGCGGCCCCGAAGCCTTCATCGACCTGCCCTCCGATCCCAAGCACATCGACGTGCGCGTGGCCGAGGCCCTGGAAGACCACCCGGACAGCGACGACATCAAGGCCGCCGTGGTGCTCTCGGCCGAGCCCAAGCGCGTGGTGGCCCTGCTGCAGACCGGCGAATCCATCGACATCCAGGGCGACAGCCTGAAGTTCGTGGCGCAGGCGCTGTCGGACAAGGCCCAGCCCAAGCAGCAGATCCGCCGCGGCGCCGTGGTCCGCGTGGTGCAGGCCAAGGACCGCTGGCAGATCACCCAGTTGCCCACGGTGGAGGGCGCCCTGGTCTCGCTGGACACCCACACCGGAGCCGTCAAGGCCATGGCCGGCGGTTTCGACTTCGACCGCAACAAATTCAACCACGTGACGCAGGCCTGGCGCCAGCCCGGCTCCAGCTTCAAGCCGTTCATCTACTCGGCCGCACTGGAAAAAGGCTTCACCCCGAGCACCACGGTCAACGACGCGCCGCTGTTCTTCGATGCGGGCGTCACCGGGAGCCAGCCCTGGGAGCCCAAGAACTACGACGGCAAGTTCGAAGGCCCGATGACGCTGCGCCGCGGCCTGGCCAAGTCCAAGAACATGATCTCGATCCGGGTGCTGCGCTCCATCGGCGCGCAGTACGGCCAGGAGTGGATCACGCACTTCGGCTTCGAGGCCTCCAAGCATCCGGCCTACCTGACGATGGCGCTGGGCGCCGGCTCGGTCACGCCGATGCAGATGGCCGACGCCTACGCCGTGTTCGCCAACGGCGGCTACCGCGTGAATCCCATGCTGGTGACCAAGGTGACCGATTCACGTGACCGCGTACTGGCACAGAACAAACCCGCCGTGCTGGACGAGTCCATGCGCGCGATCGAGGCCCGCAATGCCTTCCTGATGTCCAGCCTGCTGCAGGAAGTGACCCGCTCGGGCACGGCGGCCAAGGCCCAGGCCCAGCTCGGCCGCCCCGACGTGTACGGCAAGACGGGCACGACCAACGACTCGATGGACGCCTGGTTCGCCGGCTACACCGTGCGCACCGTGGCCGTGGTATGGATCGGCTACGACCAGCCGCGCAAGCTGGGTGACCGTGAAACGGGTGGCGGCCTGGCCCTGCCTGTGTGGATCGACTACATGCGCACCAGCCTCAAGGGTGTGCCGGTGGAAGAGCCGGCCGTGCCCGAGGGCGTGGTCAACATCGGTGGCGAGTGGTACTACGAGGAATACACGCCGGGCACCGGTGTGCGCGAACTGAACAACGACGATGCGCACGCCCCTGCCCCGGCCAACGAAGACGAGAAACGCAGCATCCTGGATCTGTTCGGCACCGGCGGCTCCAATAACAGCAACAGCGGCGGCACGCCACCCTGACGCGCGCGCCGGAGCCGGGGCTCAGAACTGCAGCGCCTTGCCAGCCTGCTCGGACGCGCAGCGCGACAGCACCAGGAAGAAGTCCTCGCCCGTGCGGGTGTCCTGCCAGACGCCCTCGCCGGTCGATTCACCGCCGAAGCGGAAGTGGTAGCCACCGCTGCGGGCCGCCAGCCACAGCTCGTGCAGGGGGGGCTGCATGTTGATGATCAGCTGGGTGCGGTTGGGCAGGGTCAGGGTGATCATGCCGCCGGAACGGGCGCTGTCGATGTCGACCACGTCATCTTCCAGCCACTGGTCGATGCAGGACTCGATGCGCGCCAGGGCACGGTGCGCGGCCTGGTCATAAAGCGCGTCGGGCCATCCCGATGGCGTGGTGGTGTCGGACATGAGAAGCAATCCTTAAAATTGGAACGATGAACAGCCAGCCAAAAATTGTAGTGACCTCTCGGTTCCCGACCCACGGTAATCCCTGCCCTGCCCCATGGGCGATGGCGGAAACCGTGCTTCTCGGCCGCCGATGGGGTACCGCCGCCGCGATCGGGATGCTCTTGTCGACCCTGGCCGCCTGCGGCCAGAAAGGCCCGCTGTACATGCCCGACCACCCGCCAGCCTCCCATCGGCATGGCGCTGCGCCCAAGGCGGCGGCCGCGCCATCAGCGGCCAGCACCGCATCGACCCCCACCTCCAATTCCTCCACGCAGCCATGACCACCGCACTTCCCGGCTCCCCCTTTCTGGCCTACCGAGGGCAGGACCTCTACCTGGAGGACGTCTCGCTGCGCGAGCTGGCCCTCACCCACGGCACGCCGCTGTATGTCTACTCGCGCCAGGCCATGCTGGCCGCCCTGGCGCCCTACCAGCGTGCCCTGAAGGGCCGCGCGCACCTGGTGTGCTACGCCGTCAAGGCCAACTCCAACATCGCGGTGCTGCAGACCTTCGCCCAGGCAGGCTGCGGTTTCGACATCGTCTCCTCGGGTGAGCTGGCGCGCGTGCTGGCCGCCGGCGGCGATCCGGCCAAGGTGGTGTTTTCGGGCGTGGGCAAGACACGCCAGGAAATGGCCGAGGCCCTGCAGGCGGGCGTGAAGTGCTTCAACGTGGAGAGCACCGCTGAACTGGAAGTGCTGTCCGACGTGGCCGCCGGCCTGAAGCTGACCGCACGCATCAGCCTGCGCGTCAACCCGGACGTGGACGCCGGCACCCACCCCTACATCTCCACGGGCCTGAAGGGCAACAAGTTCGGCATCGCCCATGAACTGGCGGTGCAGACCTACCAGCGCGCGGCCTCGCTGCCCGGCATCGATGTGGTGGGCATCGATTGCCACATCGGCTCGCAGATCACGGACACCGGCCCCTACCTGGACGCGCTCGACCGCGTGCTGGACCTGGTCGAGGCCATCGAGGCTGCCGGCGTGAAGATCCACCACCTGGACCTGGGCGGCGGGCTGGGCATCACCTACACCGACGAGAAGCCACCGGCCGCCGATGAACTGATCGGCCTGCTGCTGACCCGCATCGACGCGCGTGGCCATGGCCACCGCGAAGTGATGTTCGAGCCCGGCCGCTCGCTGGTGGGCAACGCCGGCGTGCTGCTGACCGAGGTGATGTTCCTCAAGCCCGGCGAGCAGAAAAACTTCTGCGTGGTCGATGCCGCGATGAACGACCTGATGCGCCCCGCCCTGTACGAGGCCTACATGGGCATCGTGAACCTGCGGCAGCGCACCGACACCCCGGCCGTGGTGTGGGACGTGGTCGGCCCCGTGTGCGAATCCGGCGACTGGCTGGGGCGCGACCGCGCATTGAACGTACAGCCCGGCGACGTGCTGGCCGTGCTGTCGGCAGGCGCCTATGGCATGACCATGGCGAGCAACTACAACACCCGTGGCCGCGCGGCCGAGGTGATGGTGGACGGCGCCCAGACCTGGGTGATCCGCGAGCGTGAGAGCGTGCGCGAGCTGTTCAGCCAGGAGCGTCTGCTGCCGGCGAAGTGATCAACAGCAGCCGCCCATGAAAAAACCGCCCCGAGGGGCGGTTTTTGTTGGCGCCGATTCGCCTGAGCGATCAGAACTGGTGGCGGATACCGACGGCCACCACGCGGGTCGTGGCATCGATGTTGGCGCCGCCGCCCGAGAAGAACGGCGTTTCCAGCGAACCGAAGCCCGTCAGCAGGGGCAGCGGGCCACCGCGGACCGGCAGACCCGTGCCCGTCAGCGCCGTGTTGCCGGCCTCATCCTTGGCGTAACCGGCGCGGATGTACAGCTTGGTGCGCTTGGAGAAGTTGTAGTCGCCGATCAGCATCAGCGAGGTGTCCTTGCCCTCGGTGAAGTTGCTGAACTTGGAGTAGGCGAACTGGGCACCCACGGCGAAGTTGCCGATCGGCTGCTTCACACCCAGGGCGAAGGTGTTGATCTTGGCGCCTTCATTGTCACCAGCGTCGTTGGTGAACTTGCCATGGTGGTAGATGCCCGACAGGATCGTGTCAGCGCCAGGGATGGTGAACTTGGCACCCACGGCGAAGGCATCGTACTTGTCCAGGTTGTCCCATGCGCCCACGCCAGCGGTGTACAGCTGTGCGTTGCCGAACTTGTTGGAGTGGTAGGAGCCGTTGACCAGGAAGCCCGGGTTGAAGGCGTAGTTCACGAACAGGCCGAAGGTCTGGCCACGGTTGCCGGAATTGGCGGTTTCGTTGCCAGCGCTCAGGCCGCCGATGATCTGGCCGCTGGTCGTGGTGACCGCCGAACCGCGGGTGGACGAAACACGGGCATCGACACCGGCGTTGGTGGCGTACGACAGTGCTGCCGTCAGGCCGCCGGTCTTCAGCCAGTAGCTGATCTGATTGTCCTGGCGAACCTGCAGGTTGTTCACGATCAGGCCGGAACCCTGGATGTCGGCACCGCCCAGCGCTTCGATGGTCGTGAACGCGAAGGTGAAGAACATGGGCGCGTATTGACGGCCCAGACGGACTTCACCGCCCGGCGTGGTCAGGCCGACGTAAGCCTGACGGCCCCACATGCGGTTGTCCTGGCCGCTCTGGGCACCGATGTCGAGCTGGAACTGGCCTTCGAGGACGAAGTTGGCCTTGTAGCCATCGCCCAGGTCTTCAGTGCCGCGGAAACCCAGGGCGTTCACGGAGGAAACGCTGGAGGTCAGGCGGGTGACGGTGCTCTTGTCGACGAAGCCCGCCTTGAACGCAGGGCTTGCCGCGGCCAGCGCAGCCAGGGTGGTGCCAGCGACATTGCCCTGGCCCTTGTGAACGTTGTCGACCGCAACGTCAATGTTGCCGTAGATGGTCAGGCTGGACTGGGCGAAAGCGGTGCTGGCGCCGAAGGTAGCCAGGGCCAGCAGCGCGGCCTTGGTCATTGCGGTTTTTTTCATGAGGGCTCCTGTGAACACCCCCCTTGAATGGGGGGCGGACAAATTGTTGTCCCGCCCTCTTTCCTGGCCATTTCGGGTTTCCACCTGCTGTCGCAACAACACAACAGGGAGAATGTTTCAAACGGACAGGGAAATAAGAAAAGGGGCCAATAGGCCCCTTTTTAAACAAGAAACGAATGTTTCTGGTTTGATCAGAACGCGTGACGCACACCGATGGCGATGCCACGGCCGGTGCTGTCTTGACCGACGGGAGCCTGTGCGGAACCCACGTTCAGACCGCCAGTGGTGTCGACGTTGGAGTCGTTGGCCACGTTGGTCACCAGAGCGTACAGAGCCGTGCGCTTGGACAGGGTGTACACGCCCTTGATGGTCACGAAGGTGGCATCGCGGTTGTTGTTGAAGGCCACGTTGTTGGCCTTCGACACGCCGGCGCTCAGGTTGAAGTCGGAACCGATGGGCACGCCCACCTTCAGGCCGTAGACGTCGCGCTTGTCGTACGTCGTGGCGGCGGACAGCGCCTCACGGTCGTCTTGCTCGTAGTAGCCGGTCAGCTTCAGAACGCCGAAGTCGTACGAAGCGAAGGCCAGCCAGCCGATGTCCTTGTTGCCGAGGTTGTCGGCCTTGGAGTTGATGTAGGCAGCGCCGATACCGAACGGGCCAGCCACGTACTGGGCATTCAGGCCCCAGGTCTTGCCGGTGTCGTTGTTGGCGACTTCATCGGCCTTGGCAGCCGTGGAGTACTGGGCAGCCAGCGTCAGGCCGTCCACGAACTTCGGCAGGAAGTAGGTGATGCCGTTGTTGACGCGACGGTATTCCGACGAAGAACCGGAGAACGTGCCAGCGATGTTCAGGTCATCGTAGGGCTGGGCGCCCAGGATGCTGGTGTTGCCAGCCAGACCGCCGATCAGCGAATCCTGACGGCCGATGCGCAGTTCACCGAAGCCACCTTCCAGACCCACCCAAGCAGCGCGGCTCCAGAAGCTACCGGTGCCGACGCCGCCGGTGTCAACGGCGATGGCCGATTCCAGGTTGAACTTGGCCTTCAGGCCGCCACCCAGGTCTTCAACGCCACGGAAACCCAGGCGCGACGAGTTGAAAGCATCGGACGAGACGCGGGTCACCGAGTCATCACCCTTGAGGTGTTCCAGCGAGGCGTCGACCACACCATAGATGGTCACGGACGATTGGGCGAAAGCGGAACCCGACACGGCGGCCAGCGTGGCCAGAGCCAGAACGGTTTTTTTCATGAAATTCTCCAGAATCATTGCAAGTTCAGTGCGCCGCGGGCCGCGAGCCCTGGGCGTCTGACGCGAGTATCAGCAGGCGTTTTGCAGGTGACCAAAGAAGATTTGCGCATACCGTCGACCGGAAAAATCACAAATCTGTCCGGCAAACCACATCACGCCGGCTGCTGACAGGAAGCAATTGCAACAGGATTTCGAGATTTCTTTTGTGACAACCCTGCCGATTGCTATGGTCCTGCCGGATTATTGTTGCCTCCTGACAACAAGCTCAGACCTGTGATAATCACTGTATGAGTATCCAGACCGACGATCTGTCGTCCCGCCGCCCGGCCCCTTCCCGTGCACCGGCCGAGGCCGAGCGGGTGGTCGGAGGGGGCGTGGCTTCCCCGCAGGAAGATGCCCTGGAAAGGGCCCTGCGCCCCAAGGATCTGGACACTTACGTGGGTCAGGCCAAGGCGCGGGAGCAGTTGGAAATCTTCATCGGCGCGGCCAAGAAACGCGCGGAAGCGCTGGACCACGTGCTGCTGTTCGGGCCGCCAGGTCTCGGAAAAACCACGCTCAGCCACATCGTGGCCAATGAACTGGGCGTGAACTTGCGGCAGACCTCCGGCCCCGTGCTGGAGAAGCCCAAGGACCTGGCCGCGATCCTGACCAACCTGGAGCGCAACGATGTGCTCTTCATCGACGAGATCCATCGCCTGAGCCCGGTCGTCGAGGAGATCCTCTATCCGGCGCTGGAGGACTACCAGATCGACATCATGATCGGGGAGGGCCCGGCGGCCCGCTCGATCAAGCTGGACCTGCAGCCCTTCACACTGGTGGGCGCCACCACCCGCGCCGGCATGTTGACCAACCCGCTGCGCGACCGCTTCGGCATCGTGGCGCGGCTGGAGTTCTATACGGCGGACGAGCTCACGCGCATCGTCACGCGCTCGGCCGGGCTGCTGGGAGCGCCGATCGACCCGGAGGGCGCGCTGGAAGTGGCCCGCCGCTCACGCGGTACGCCCCGGATCGCCAACCGTTTGCTGCGCCGCGTTCGGGACTATGCCGAGGTGAAGGGCTCCGGCCGCATCACCCGCGAGATGGCTGACAAGGCGCTGGCGATGCTGGACGTGGACCCGCTGGGCTTCGATGTGATGGACCGCAAGCTGCTGGACGCCATCATCCACCGCTTCGACGGCGGGCCGGTGGGACTGGACAACGTGGCCGCGGCGATCGGCGAGGAGCGCGACACGATCGAGGATGTGATCGAGCCGTATCTGATCCAGCAGGGCTTCCTGCAGCGCACGCCGCGCGGGCGTATCGCGACGGCGCAGGCGTTCCGGCATGTCGGACTCACACCGCCGTCGGACGATGTGCAGGGCGGGCTGATCTGAACCCACTCTCTATATAGATATGTGGAAGGGGCCTCGAAGGCCCCTTTGTCTCATTTGCGCTGGCGGAAGGCTCAGCGGCGGCGCAGCACGTGGATGAACTCGTCCTTGCCGCCGATCTGGCTGGCCTGCTGGTCGACCAGGTCGTTGCCGGTCTGGCGGGCGAAGGCCTGGAAGTCACGCACGGAGCCGGGGTCGGTGGCGACCACGCGCAGCAACTCGCCGCTTTGCATGTCCGACAAGGCCTTCTTGGCCTTGAGGATGGGCAGCGGGCAGGTCAGGCCCCGGGTGTCGAGTTCCTTTTGAGCGTCCATGTGTGGTGTCCCTTGCGTCTTGAGATGGATTGTAGGCCGGGGACCCGCCTTCGGTCAGGCCGGGAAGACGCCGGTGGACAGGTAACGGTCGCCTCGGTCGCACACCACGAAGACGATGGTGGCGTTGGTGAGGGTGCGGGCCAGTTGCAAGGCCGCCCAGCAGGCGCCGGCGGCGGAGATGCCGCAGAAGAGGCCCTCTTCACGCGCGAGGCGGCGGGCCATGTCCTCGGCGTCGGCCTGGCCGACCAGGATCAACTCATCGACCGTGCTGGGATCGTAGATCTTGGGCAGGTAGGCCTCGGGCCACTTGCGGATGCCGGGAATGCGCGAACCTTCCGAAGGCTGGGCGCCGATGATGCGCACCGCCGGGTTCTGCTCCTTCAGGTAGCGCGAGGTGCCGGTGATGGTGCCGGTGGTGCCCATGGCGCTGACGAAATGGGTGATCTCGCCGCCCGTGTCCGTCCAGATCTCGGGGCCGGTGGTCTCGTAATGGATGCGCGGATTGTCGGGGTTGGCGAACTGGTCGAGCACGACGCCCTTGCCTTCGCGCACCATCTGGTCGGCCAGATCGCGGGCGTATTCCATGCCGCCGCTCTTGGGCGTGAGCACGAGCTCGGCGCCGAAGGCCTTCATGGTCTGGGCGCGCTCGATGCTGAGGTCCTCCGGCATGATCAGCACCATGCGGTAGCCGCGGATGGCGGCGGCCATGGCCAGCGCGATGCCGGTGTTGCCGGAGGTGGCTTCGATGAGGGTGTCGCCGGGCTTGATGTCGCCACGCTCTTCGGCACGGCGAATCATGCTGGCGGCCGGGCGATCCTTGACGGAACCGGCGGGGTTGTTGCCCTCGAGCTTGGCCAGGATCACGTTGCCGCGGTCGGCGTTGTCCTGCCCGGGCAGGCGCTGCAGGCGCACCAGGGGCGTCTTGCCGATGACGTCTTCGAGCGTTGGGTAATTCATCATCCCGCTATTGTGTCAGGCGTTGAAACCCGGTGCGGGACAGCGGCTTGGTGCCGTGAAAGGCGTTCAGGGCGCGGGGCCTGCCTTGTCGTCCGCCATGGCGGAGGCCACGGGTGTGGCGCGGATCTTGTGCTGGTGCCCCGGGCCGGACTCGAACCGGCACTCCTTGCGGAACCGGATTTTGAATCCGGCGCGTCTACCAATTTCACCACCAGGGCACTGGTCGGAAAGACAGAAATGTTAGCACAGGGGGGCGCTCAGGCCATGCCGGTGGACAGCTGCGCGTGGACACCCATGGGCATCCGGCCACGCACGGGTGCAGCGGCGAACAGATAGCCCCGGCCCCGAACGGTCTGGATCAGGGCGGGCTGGCGCGGGTCGTCGCCCAGCTTGTGGCGCAGGCGCGAGACCAGCAGGTCGATGCTGCGCTCGAAGGCCTCGAGGCCGCGTCCGCGCGCTTCGTCCATCAGGCGGTCACGGGTGAAGACCTGGTTAGGCCGGTTCAGGAAGGTGAGCAGCAGGCGACATTCCGCGTTGGACAGGGCCACTTCGGTGTCGGTGCTGCGCAGGCTCTGGGCACGGATGTCCAGCTGCCACTGGCCGAATCGAATGCAGTCGCCTTCCGGCGCCTGGGCCACGGCGGCCTGGCGCTGGGCGCGGCGGCGGCGCAGCACATGGATGCGGGCGGCGAGCTCGCGGCGTTCGATGGGCTCGCTCATGCAATCGTCGGCGCCGCGGTCGAGCAGGTCGGCGCGGTCGCTGGCCGACACGGCGGGCAGCAGCACGATGCCGGGCAGGCCGTGCTGGCGGGCCTGGCGCAGGCAGTAGTGCAGTTCCGGCTGGTCGGCATCGTCGGCGAACAGCAGGAGCACGCCTTCGGGATCGACGCGGCGCATCAGGGGCAGGTCGAGCGAGGCCAGATCGGGCACGGCGCGAGGCGCCAGGTTGAAGTTGCGCAGGTAGTCGAGCATGGCCTGGCGGTCCTGGACATCGCATCCAGGCCGTTGATCCAGCCACCACACCGACATTGCCCCATCCATGACGCACTCCATGTGCCACGGCCCCAGCCGCGTGCAGGTGAGAGCTTAGGCGGGCGACCTGTTTCTGAATGGGCTGAATTGGTGGCATTTGCCACGCTTGATGCCGTGCCGCGCGCCTGTGTGAAGCACGGCGCCCCGGTCGATACAAAGCAGACACACGCCATATACACAGGGGCCGAAAAATCCGTCCATCACCCATGGTGGGTGGGATGCGCCACGGAAGAAGGCGCGCCGAGCAGGAAAGGAAACGGCCATGACAAGCATCACCAGCTGGTCGAGCATCACCTACTACACGCCGCCGGCCCGCCCGGACAAGCGCGAGAAGCCCGATTTCTCCACCCTGGACCAGGATGGCAGCGGCGGACTGGACGAGTCGGAACTGACGGCCATGCTGGAGAAGGGCCCGAAGGGCGCCAGCAGCACCGCGTCGGGCACCAGCAGTGCCACATCATCGTCGAGCGATGTGTCGGAGCTGTTCTCGACGCTGGACACCGATGGCGACGGCAGCATCTCCGAATCGGAGCTGGACGAGGGCATGAAGCCGCCCGAGCGCGCTGCCGAGGAAGGCGGTTGGGCCGGCATGCAGATGGACACGCAATCGTTCGCGACGATGATGATGCAAGGCCCGCCGCCACCGCCGCCACCCTCGCTGAGCGAGCTGGACGGCGATGACGACGGCACCATCACCGCCGAGGAGTTCGGCGTGAGCAGCACCAGCAGCGGCGATGACGACGACTCGGACGAGTTGTTCAGCGCCATCGACACCGACGACAGCGGCGATCTGAGCAGCGACGAGGTCAGCGCCTTCGAAGAGAAGATGAAGACGCTGTTCTCGCGCCTGCACCAGATGGGCAGCGCGGAGTACCAGTCAGTGGCCAATGCCGGCTACCAGACCAACGACGCCAACCTGAACCTGTCGGCCTGAATGCGCGGTTTCAGGTGATGCCGAGAAGCGCCTCAGCCGTTCTGGAAGGACACGGCTGAAGGCCGCCCCGGCAGTTGCAGCTGGCTGATCTGCGGCGGCGCGGTCGCGATGACCTGGCCCGCGCGGATCACCGTCAAGCGCGTGGACCGCAGGCGGATCGCCTCGACAGCATCGCGTGCCTGCAGCAGCACCAGATCGGCCTTGCAGCCGACGTCCAATCCGTAGCCATCGAGCCCCAGGATGCGGGCCGGAGCGGCCGTGACGGCCTCGAAGCACTGGCGCATGGCCTGCTGCCCTGTCATCTGCGCCACGTGCAGGCCCATGTGGGCCACCTCCAGCATGTCGCCGCTGCCCAGGCCGTACCACGGGTCCATCACGCAGTCGTGACCGAAGGCCACGTCGATGCCCTGGGCCAGCATCTCCGGCACGCGCGTCATGCCGCGGCGCTTGGGATAGGTGTCGTGCCGGCCCTGCAAGGTGATGTTGATGAGCGGGTTGGCGATGGCGGCCACCCCTGATTCCTTGATCAGCGGCAGCAGCTTGCTGACGTAGTAGTTGTCCATGCTGTGCATGGAGGTGAGGTGCGAGCCGGCCACCCTGCCCTGCAAGCCCAGGCGCTGCGCGTGAAAGGCCAGCGTCTCGATGTGGCGGGACATCGGGTCGTCCGTCTCGTCGCAATGCATGTCGACGCGCAGGCCGCGCTCGGCGGCCAGTTCGCACAGCAGGCGCACGGATTCGGCGCCATCGGCCATGGTGCGTTCGAAATGGGGGATGCCGCCGACCACATCCACGCCCATGTCGAGCGCGCGGCGCAGGTTGTCGAGCGCGCCGGGGCTCCGCAGGATGCCATCCTGCGGGAAGGCGACGAGTTGCAGGTCCAGGTAAGGTTTGACCTTCTGCTTGACGTGCAGAAGCGCTTCGACGGCCAGCAGGCGCGGGTCGCACACATCGACATGCGATCGGATGGCCAGCAGGCCGCGCGCCACGGCCCAATCGCAATAGGCCAGCGCCCGCTCGACGATCGCTTCCTGCACCAGCAACGGCTTGAGCTCGCCCCACAGCGCGATGCCTTCGAGCAGCGTGCCCGACTGGTTGACGCGCGGCTGGCCGTAGCTGAGCGTCGAATCCATGTGAAAGTGCGCATCGACGAAGGGCGGCGTGACCAGTTGGCCCGCAGCATCGATCTCTTGGGCAGCACTGGCCTGCAGGCCCGGCCCCACGGCGGTGATGCGGCCCTGCGCGATGGCGATGTCCTGGTCCTGGCGCCCGTCGGGCAAGGTGCAGTGGCGAAGGATCAGCTCGAACACGAGAAAGGCTCCTGACACGGGGGTATCAGGAGCCTAGCAGGGATCAGGCCAGAAGGCCCCGGATCAGGCGAGGATCAGAAGGTTTCCCAATCGTCGTCGGCACCGGCCTTGGCCGTGCGCGCGGGAGGTGAAGGCAATTGAGGCGAGGCTTCCGATGCGGGCTTCGTGGTGCCCACGGCCGGACGCACGGGCGCCCTCGCCTTGACCTTGGGGGCCGTGCTCACAGGGCGCGACTCCAGGCGTGCAGCGCCAATGGGCGCCTTGGCCTGGCGGATGATCTGCTGCGTGTGCAACTCGGCCTGCACCTGGCGCGTCTTGAACACGCCCACGGCCTCGGTGAGGCGCTGGGCCTGCTGGCGCAGGCTTTCGGCGGCGGCCATGCTTTCTTCGACCAGCGCGGCGTTCTGCTGCGTCATCTGGTCGAGCTGGGTGACGGCCTGGTTGATCTGGCCGATGCCCTGGCTCTGCTCGGTGCTGGCATGCGCGATCTCGCCGACCAGGTCGGTGACCTTGCGCACCTGCGTGACCACGTCGTTCATGGTGACTCCAGCCGTGCCGACCAGTTCGCTGCCGGAGTTGACCTTCTCGACGCTGTCGTTGATCAGAGTCTTGATCTCGCGGGCGGCCTGGGCGCTGCGCTGGGCCAGCGAACGCACCTCGCCGGCCACCACGGCGAAGCCGCGGCCTTGCTCACCGGCACGGGCGGCTTCGACCGCCGCGTTCAGCGCCAGGATGTTGGTCTGGAAGGCGATGCCATCGATCACGCCGATGATGTCGGCGATCTTCTGGCTGGACGACTGGATGCCGTTCATGGTCTGCACGACCTGGTTCACGACATCGCCACCACGCGCGGCCACGCTGGACGCGGCACTGGCCAGTTGGTTGGCCTGCTGCGCGTTGTCGGCGTTGGTGCGCACGGTGCCGGCCATCTCTTCGACGGCAGCGGCGGTCTCTTCCAGGCTGGAGGCCTGCTCTTCGGTGCGGCCGCTCAGGTCGGTGTTGCCCTGGGCGATCTGCGTGGAGGCGGTGGCCACCGAATCGGCGCCCATGCGCACCTGCTGCACGATGTTCGACAGGCTGTCGATCATCTGGGACAGGGCCTGCTGCATGTCGCCGATCTCGTCGTGGCGGTCATGACGCACGGTGTGCGTAAGGTCACCGGCGGCCACGGACTTGAGCACGTCCACCGTGTCCTGCACGGGGGCGGCGATCAGGCGGCTGACGTACAGGGCCACGGCCATGCCCAGCCCCACGATGACGGCCACCGACAGCAGGATGGCCCAGCGGGCGGTTTCATAGGTGTTCTGGGCCGCATCGCGCGAGGCATCGCCGCCCTTGACATTGAGCTTGACGATGCTGTCCAGCGAGGCGAGCGCCTCCTGGAAACGTTGCTGTGCATCGCGGCTGGCCAGGTTGCGCGCCTCGTCATTGAGGTTCTGCTTGGACAGCTGCACCACCTTGTCGTGCTGGACCAGGTAGGCATCCCATTGCTGGTTGAACTTGTCCCATTGCGACCGCTCTTCGGGGCTGTTGATCAGCTTGGCGTACTGGGCCTTGTCCTCGTTGATGATCTTGAGGGCGTCGTTCATGAAGCCCTCGTAGCGCTGCATGAAGGCCTCTTCGGTGGACAGCACGTGCTGCAGTTCGGCCACGCGGAACTGGCCCATGCGGGCGTTGATGTCGGAAGCGAGCCGGATGCTGGGCATCCAGTTGTCCGCGACGTCGTGCGTCGCATCGTTGAGGCCGGACAGGCGCCGCTCGGCCAGCAGGCCCATGATCGCCGCCAGCGCCATCACGATCGCAAAAGACAGGATCAGTTTGGGCTTGAGGCGCAGGTTGGCAAACCATTGCATGTTGTGTTCTCCTGGGGGATTCGGCAGCAGGCTCACAGCATGCCGTCGGCAAAGGAGTTTGAGAGATTCCGCTGAATGCAAAGGCGTGTGGAACAGCGGAATCTGCCCGCAATTTTCAGATTTTTCAGATACCTTGCGGGCGTGCCCCTTTCAGCGCGTGCCGTACAGCCGATCCCCAGCGTCGCCCAGGCCAGGCACGATGTAGCCATGCTCGTTCAGGTGGCTGTCGAGGGCCGCGCTGAAGATGGGAACGTCGGGGTGCGTTTCAGACAGGTGCTTCACGCCTTCAGGCGAGGCGAGCAGCGAAATCAGCGTGATCTGGGTGCAGCCGGCGGCCTTCAGGCGCGCGATGCCGGCGGCGGCGGAATGGCCGGTGGCCAGCATGGGATCGACCACCAGCACCTGGCGGTCGGCGATGTCGGAGGGCACCTTGAAGTAGTACTCCACCGGCTCGAGCGTGGCCGGGTCGCGGTACAGCCCGATGTGGCCGACGCGGGCCAGCGGCAGGATGTCGAGGAAGCCTTCGAGCATGCCGTTGCCGGCGCGCAGGATGGAGACCAGGCACAGCTTCTTGCCACTGATGACGGCCGATTCCATCGTGGTGACCGGCGTCTTGATGGTGATGGTCTCGGTGGGCAGGGCGCGGGTGGCCTCGTAGGCAAGCAGCTTGCTGACCTCGCGCAGCAGCTGGCGGAAGCTGTCCGTGTTCGTCTCTTCCGCGCGGATCCAGGTCAGCTTGTGCTGGATCAGGGGGTGGGTGACGACGGTCAGGTTGGGAAATTCAAGCGGCATCAGCGGGTACTCCGGGAACAACGGTCAAAAACAAATCGGGCGACGTCAAGCGAGGACCGTACCAGGGTGCGCATCCGGCTTTGATGACACCATGGGGCGGCGGCAGCGTCAAGGGAACTATGATGATGTCCATTGTCACGACCTTCCCTTGTCGAGAAGATGCCACCGCTGCCACCGATCACCCAGGCCATCATCCTGCTCAACGTCGCGCTGTACTGCATCGACATCGCCCTGGGAGGCCTGCTGACCTACTGGACGGAATTGTGGCCGGTGACCAGCCCCAACTTCATGCCCTGGCAGGTTGTGTCCTATGCCTTCATGCACGGCTCGATCACCCATCTGGGGCTCAACATGCTGGGCCTGTGGATGTTCGGTGGCGAGATGGAACGCCTGTGGGGCCCGAAGCGCTACCTGCAGTTCTACGCGGCCGGCGCCCTGGCGGCAGCCGCCTTCCAGTTGGTCATCTCCCTGCTGGCAGGCTGGGGCAACCCGATGGTGGGCGCCTCGGGCGCGCTGTTCGCGCTGCTGATGGCCTTCGGCATGACCTTTCCGGACCGCACCATCCTGCTGCTGATCCCGCCCATCCCCATCAAGGCCAAGTACCTGGTGATGATCTATGGCGTCATCGAGCTGTACCAGGGCGTGTCCGGCACGCAATCGGGCGTGGCGCACTTCGCCCACCTGGGCGGCATGCTGGGCGGCTGGCTGATGCTGCGCTATTGGGGCGGCAAGCCGCCCTTCCCGCCCCGCACACGCGGCTCACGCGGCCGTTTTTGATTGGCCTTGCGCGGCGGGCCGCGCTGAGGACAGGACGATGCCCGCCGCGATCAGCACCAGCGCGCAGGGGTGGTACCAGCGTGGCGTGGTGCCCAGCAGGGCCCAGGCCCACACGGCCGCGAACACCGGCGTGAGGTTGCTGAAGAAGGCGGCCACCGTGGGGCCCACGGCACGCACGCCCTGCCCCCAGCCCCAGTAGGCCAGGATGGACGGGCCGATGGCGATGAAGACCAGCCCGATCACCACCGTGTCCCAGGCCTTTGCATCCGCAGGCCAGGGATGGTCTTGCCCGACGATGGCCGACTCGGCCCCCGCACAGGCCGCCGCCCACACCACGCCGAAGATCACCTGCAGCCACAGGAACTCCAGCCAGTTCCAGCTCGGCTCGCCGTCCATCGAGGCGGGCTTGCGCACGAGCAGCCAGCTGTAGATGGACCATGAGAGCGCGGCCAGCAGCATCAGCAGATCGCCCGGCACCAGGCGCACCTCGCGCAGCAGCGTCCAGCTGCCCTGCGACATCACCAGCACCACGCCCGCGCACGAGAGCAGCGCGCCGCCCAGTTGGCGCGGCGTGACGCGCTGGCCGAAGCCGATCACACCGACCAGCATCATCCACATGGGCATGCTGGCGCCGATCAGCGTGACGTTGAGCGGCGAGGAGGTGCGCAGCGCCAGGTACTGCAAGGCGTTGTAGTTGCCCACGCCCAAAGCGCCGATCAGGGCCAGGTAACCGGCGCGACGGCGCAAGGCCTCGCGCTGGCGCAGCACGTGCCAGGCCCAGGGCGCCATCAAGGCGGCCACCAGGGCCCAGCGCAGCGCGTTGGTCAGCACGGGCGGCATGTGGCCGACCATCAGGCGGCCGACCACGGCATTGCCGGCCCACATCAGCGGCGGCAGGGTGAGGAAAAACAGCGTGCGGGGGTCGAGGTGCTTCAAGGCGGCGGGCCGGTTCAATCGGGCAAGCCCGTCATTAAAGCAGAGCGGGAACTGGACAGCCCACCCCTGCCTTCAGCAGCGGGGGACAGCGGCATCACGCGTTGGTCAGGGGCACACCCGCATCCGGCTGATCACCCCGGCGGCGATGGAACAGCTTGTCCAACCCCAAGTAGACCACCGGCGTCGAATACAGCGTGAGCACCTGGCTGACCAGCAGCCCGCCCACCACCGCGAAGCCCAGCGGCTGGCGCAGCTCGGCGCCCGTGCCGAAGCCCAGCATCAGCGGGATGGCGGCCAGCAACGCGGCAATCGTGGTCATCATGATGGGGCGGAAGCGCGCCAGGCAGGCCTGGTGGATGGCCTCGCGCGGGCTCAGGCCCTGCTCTCGCTGGGCCTGCAAGGCGAAGTCCACCAGCAGGATGCCGTTCTTCTTGACGATGCCGATCAGCAGCACCACGCCGATCAGCGCCATCACCGAGAAGTCGAAGCCCCCCAGCCACAGCAGCGCCACCGCGCCCACGCCAGCCGAGGGCAAGGTGGACAGGATGGTGAGCGGGTGCACGAAGCTTTCGTACAGCACACCCAGGATGATGTAGACCGCCAGCACCGCGGCCAGGATCAGCAGCGGCTGCGAGGCCAGCGATTGCTGGAAGGCCTGCGCCGCGCCCTGGAAGCGCCCGGGCAGGTTGTCGGGCATCTGGATGTCGGCCCGGGCCTGGGCCAGCAGCTTGACGGCATCGCCCAGGGCCACGCCCGGCGCCAGGTTGAACGACAGGTTCACCGCGGGCGACATGCCGTAGTGGTTGATGGCGAGCGGGCCGGTCTGCGGCGGCTCCAGGCGCGCCACGGCGGACAGCGGCACCATCTGCTCGGTCTTGGGCGAGCGCAGGTAGAGCCAGTCCAGGCTGTCGGTGCGGCCGCGCAGGGCGGGGTCGATCTCCAGCACCACCTGGTACTGGTTGACCTCGGTCTGCATCTCGCTGATCTGGCGCTGGCCGTAGGCGTTGTAGAGCAGCTGGTTGATGTCGTCCACGCTCAGGCCGTAGCGCGCGGCGGCGGTGCGGTCGATGGTCAGGCGCGCGACGCCGGCGCCCATCTGCAGGTCATTGGAGACATCGCGGAACTGCGTCGTGGACGAGAGACGCTCGGTGAGCTTGTCGGCCCATTCGGCCAGGGCGGCGTTGTCGTCGCCTTGCAAGGCGTACTGGTACTGCGTGCGCGAGGGACCGGTGCCCAAGTTGATATCTTGCGCGGCGCGCATGTAGAGGACCACGCCGGGCACCTGGGCCAGTTGCGGGCGCAAGCGGTCGATGAAGCCTTGCGCGGACACATCGCGGTCGCCCCGGTCCTTCAGCACGATCCAGAAACGGCCGCTGGACATGTTCTGGCTGCCGCCGGTGGCGCCCACCGAATGCGCGAAAGTCAGCACGGCCGGGTCCTTGGCGACGATGGCTTCGAGCGCCTTGTGCTTGGCCACCATCTGGTCGTACGACGCATCCTGCGGGCCTTGAGAGGTGCCCAGCACGAAGGCCGTGTCCTGCAGCGGGAAGAAGCCCTTGGGCACGTAGACATAGCCGGCCACGGCCATGCCCAGTGTCACGAAGAACACCAGCAGCATGCGGCCCTGGTGCCTGAGCGCCCAATCCAGGCTGCGGCCGTAGCCATCGATCAGGCGCTGCACGAAGCCGCCCTCTTGATGCCTGGGCGCGGACTTCATGAAGCGCGAGGCCATCATCGGCGCCAAGGTGAGCGAGGCTACCACCGAGATCAGGATGGCCACCGTGACGGTGACGGCGAACTCGCGGAACAGGCGCCCCACCACGCCGTCCATGAACAGCAGCGGGATGAAGGCGGCGATCAGCGACAGGCTGATGGACACCACGGTGAAGCCGATCTCGGCCGAGCCCTTGAGCGCGGCGATGCGCATGGGCTCGCCGTGCTCCAGGTGGCGGTGGATGTTCTCGACCACCACGATGGCGTCGTCGACCACGAAGCCCACGGCGATGATCAGCGCCACCAGCGTGAGGTTGTTGAGGCTGAAGCCCAGCGCGTCCATGGCCGCGATGGTGGCGATCATGGCGACGCCCAGCACGGCTGTGACGATCACCGTGGCCGAGACCTGCCGCAGGAAGAAGCCCATCACGGCCACCACCAGCACCACGGTCAGCGCCAGCGTGATCTCGACCTCGTGCAGCGAGGCGCGGATGGTGCGCGTGCGGTCGTTGAGCACGCCGACCTCGACGCTGGCGGGCAGGCGCTCCGAGAGGCGCGGCAACGCGGCCATGATGCGGTCCACCGTGGCGACGATGTTGGCCTCGGGCTGGCGGCGGATGATGAGGTTCACGCCCTCGCGGCCGTTCTGCCAGGCCTGCACGTAGTCGTTCTCGGCGCCGTCGGTGATGCGGGCCACGTCGCCCACGCGCACGGGCACGCCGTCGTGGTCGGTGATGACGAGGTCGGCGTAGTCGGCGGACTTGAACAGCTGGTCGTTGGTGGACAGCGTCGCGTTGCGGTCGGGGCCGACGAGCGAGCCCTTGGGCTGGTTGACGCTGGCCTTCTGCACGGCGGCGCGGATGTCGGCCAGCGTGAGGCCATGGGCCGCGAGCTTGGCCGGCGAGGCCTGGATGCGGATGGCGGGCTTGCGCTGGCCGGTGATGCCCACATCAGAGACACCCTCGATCTGGCTGATCTGGCGGGCCAGCACGGTGTCGGTCAGATCACTGAGTTCGGTGCCGGAGATCACATCCGACTGCACCACCAGCACCAGGATAGGGCTGTCGGCGGGGTTGACCTTGCGCCAGGTGGGCAGCGAGGGCATGTCCGAAGGCAGGCGGCCGGAGACGGCGTTGATGGCCGATTGCACCTCTTGCGCGGCGGTATTGATGTCCTTGTCCAGCACGAACTGCAGGGTGATGCTGGTGGTGCCCAGGGCGCTGGACGAGGTCATCTCGGTGATGCCGGCGATGCCGCTGAGCTCGACCTCCAGCGGCGTGGCCACCGCGGCGGCCATGGTGTCCGGGCTGGCGCCGGGCAGCTTGGCCGAGATCTGGATGGTGGGGAACTCCGCCTGCGGCAGCGGCGCCACCGGCAAGCGCGGAAACGCCAGCACACCCAGCAGCACCAGCGACAGCGTGAGCAGCGTGGTGGCGATGGGATGGGCGATGAACCAGGCGGAGAGGTTGCGGCGCGGTGGTTCCGCGTTGGCGTTGGCGGGCACGGGCGGGGGCATGCTCATGCGATCAGCCCCCGCTGGCGGCTGGCAACACCTTCACCGCCGCCTTGGGCTTGAGGCGCGACTGGCCATCGACCACGACGGTGTCGCCCGCTTCGAGGCCGGAGGCGATCACGGCGCGCTGGTCGTCCTGCCAGCGCACTTTGACGGGCGCCATCTCGGCCACGTTGTCGCGCACGCGCCAGACGAAGGAGGCGTCCTTCAGGCCGCGCTGCAGCGCCTGCGTGGGCACGACCAGGGCCTGGTCCATCGCGCCAGTGGACAGCGTGACCGTGACGAACTGGCCGGGCCAGAGTTCGTCCTTGGCATTGGGCACCTCGGCCTTGAGCTTGAGCGAACCGCTGGTGGGATCGACCCGGTTGTCCACCGTGGTCAGTCGGCCTTCGGCCAGCGGCGTGCCGCGCTCCTGGTCGGCGATCTGCACGCGGGCGGGGCCTTGCTGCTTGAGGGCTTGGCGCACCTCGGCCAGGCGGCCCTGCGGCACGGCGAACAGCACCGCCACCGGCTGCACCTGCACCACGGTGACCAGGCCATTGACATCGGTGGGGCGCACCAGGTTGCCGACATCGACCTGGCGCAGGCCGGCGCGGCCGGCGATGGGCGAGGTGACGGTGGCGTAGGAGAGCTGCACCTTCGCGGCTTTGAGCATCGCCTCCTGCGACTTCACCTGGGCCTGCAACTGCGCCACCAGCGCCACCTGCTGATCGCGCTGCTGCACGGGCACGGCGGCTTGCGAGGCCAGGCCTTCGTAACGCTTCAGGTCGAGTTGGGCGATCTGCAACTGGGCCTTGAGGTGCTGCACCTCGGCCTGGGCCTGGTCGACCTGGGCACGCAAGGCGCGGTCATCCAGACGGGCCAGCACCTGGCCCTTGGCCACGGGCTGGCCTTCCTTGAAGAGCACCTCGGTGAGCACGCCTTCGATTTGCGGACGCACCAGCACCTGCTGCAGGGCCTGCACCTGGCCGACGGCGGTGAGCGTGGTGGGCAGGGTCTGCCGCGCGGCCTGGGCCACGCGCACGGGCACGGTCTGGGCGGCCTTGGGCGCGCTCGACGCCTGCAGGCGTGGCGACCAGGCCGTGCTCAGCCAGGCCAGCAAGCCCGCCACCAGGGCCAGGCCGGCCCACCACCATCGTTTCGACACCATCGCGACCACCTTTTGCTGCCCTCGCGGCACGCCATCACGGCGCACCGAGCGGAGGACTTCGCATCGTAAAGCAGACGGTTCGTGTCACCGAAGGGCAGTCAGTTCCCTGTGGGATGGCGGAATGAAGGGCGGATCGATCAGCCCCGGCGATCAACCCCGGCGCACGCGCCGCAGCTCGTCGAGGATCAGCAGCGCCGCCCCGATGGTGATGCCGCAATCAGCGATGTTGAAGGCCGGGAAGTGCCCGCCATGGAACATCGGCTCCAGGAAGCGCCAGTGGAAATCCAGGAAATCGACCACGTAGCCGTGGATCAGCCGGTCGATCACGTTGCCGATGGCGCCGCCCATGATCAGCGACAGCGCCAGCGAGAACATGCGCTGCCCGCCGTGCTGGCGCAGCATGTAGACCATGAAGCCCACCGCCGCCGTGCCCAGCGCGACGAAGAACCAGCGCTGCCAGCCCCCCGCCTGCGACAGGAAGGAGAAGGCCGCGCCTTCGTTGTGCACCCGCACCAGGTTGAAGAAGCTGGTGATGTGCCGCGAATCGCCATATTCAAAGACCCGGATCACCACGACCTTGGTGATCTGGTCCAGCAGGATGATGATCGCCGCCAGGCCCAGCCAGGGCCACAGCGTGCCGCCGCCGGCACTTCCTTTACCGCGCGCCGCCATCAGGCCACCGTGCGGGTTTCGCCCGCGCCGCCCAGGTTGAGCGCACAGCGGCCGCACACGCCGACGTAGCGCGGGTCGCTGCCCACGTCGTCGCGGTAGTGCCAGCAGCGCTCGCACTTGGCGGCCTCGGACGGCGTGACCTTCACGGCGATCGCGTCGCCTTCGCGCAGCGTCACCTTCGAGACGATCAGCACGAACTTGAGGTCATCGCCCAGTGAGGCCAGCAGGGCGTGGTCTTCGCTTGGTGCTGTCAGCTCGATCTCGGCCTGCAGCGAGGCACCGACCTGGCCGGTGGTGCGCACGGCCTCGATCTCCTTGTTGACCAGCTCGCGGATCTCGCGGATGCGGGCCCACTTGGCCAGCAGCTCGGTCTGCTGCTCGGCGCCGGCGAAATCGCTGTAGGTCTCGGTGAAGATGGTCTCGCCCAGGCCCAGCACCTGCCAGGCCTCTTCGGCCGTGAAGCTCAGGAAAGGCGCCATCCAGCGCAGCATGGCTTGCGTGATCTGCCACAGCGCGGTCTGGGCGCTGCGGCGCGCCAGGCTCTTGGCACCGGTGGTGTAGAGGCGGTCCTTGAGCACGTCCAGGTAGAACGCGCCCAGATCCTCGGAGCAGTACACCTGCAGCTTGCCGACCACGGGGTGGAACTCGTAGCGCTCGTAGTGGGCCAGGATGTCGGCCTGCAGCTCGGCGGCGCGTGCCAGCGCGTGGCGGTCGATCTCCAGCAGATCAGATGCCGCCACCGTGTCGGCCTTCGGGTCGAAATCGACCGTGTTGGCGAGCAGGAAGCGCAGCGTGTTGCGGATGCGGCGGTAGCCATCGACCACGCGGGCCAGGATCTTGTCGTCACCGGCGATGTCGCCCGAGTAGTCGCTGGAGGCCACCCATAGGCGGATGATCTCGGCGCCCAGCTTCTTCGATGTCTCCTGAGGATCGACGCCGTTGCCCAGCGACTTGCTCATCTTGCGGCCCTGGCTGTCCACCGTGAAGCCGTGGGTCAGCAGGCCCTTGTAGGGCGCGCGGCCGTAGATGGCGCAGGCCACCAGCAGCGAGCTGTGGAACCAGCCGCGGTGCTGATCGTGCCCTTCCAGGTACAGATCAGCCTCGGGGCCGTGCGCGTGGCCGGCCGTGGGGTGGCTGCCCTGCTCGGGGTTGAGCACGTGGAAGAAGGTGGAGCCGGAGTCGAACCACACATCGAGGATGTCGGTGGACTTGCTGTAATCAGCTGCCTCGGTGCCCAGCCACTCGGCCGGGTCCAGCTTGGACCAGGCCTCGACACCGCCCTGCTGCACCAGGTCGGCCGCGCGGTCGATGAAGGCCAGGGTTTGCGGGTGCAGCTCGCCCGTGATCTTGTGCAGGAAGAACGGCAGCGGCACGCCCCAGTTTCGCTGGCGGCTGATGCACCAGTCAGGGCGGTTGGCGATCATGTCGCGCAGGCGGGCGCGGCCGTTCTCGGGGTAGAAGCTGGTCTGGTCGATGGCGTCCAGGGCGAGCTGGCGCAGGGTCTTGTCGGCCTTGTTCGTGGTGAACACGCCCTGCCCTTCGTCCATGCGCACGAACCACTGCGCGGCGGCGCGGAAGATCACCGGCTTCTTGTGGCGCCAGCAGTGCGGGTAGCTGTGGGTGATCTCGCTGGAGGCCAGCACGCGGCCGTGCTCGCGCAGCGTCTCCAGCACCACGGGGGCGGCCTTCCAGATGTGCTGGCCGCCGAACAGGGGCAGCTCGGCCTCGTAGACGCCATGGCCCTGCACGGGGTTCAGGATGTCGTCGAACTTCAGGCCATTGGCCACGCAACTGTTGAAGTCGTCCACGCCATAGGCCGGGGCCGAATGCACGATGCCGGTGCCGTCTTCGGCGCTGACGTAGTCGGCCAGGTAGACGGGGGATTCGCGGTCGTAGCCGGCGTCCACATGGGCCAGCGGGTGCTTGAACTTGAGGTGCTCCAGCTTGGCGCCGGCGGTGGTGGCCAGCACCTTGACCTGGTCGGCGGTGAAGCCGTAGCGGGTGGTGGCCTTCTCGACCAGGGCCTCGGCCAGCAGCAGCACGCCCTTGGGCGTGTCCACCAGGGCGTAGCTCAGCTCGGGGTGCACGTTCAGGGCCTGGTTGGCGGGGATGGTCCAGGCGGTGGTCGTCCAGATCACCGCGAAGGCGTCCTTGTCGAGGCTGCTCAGGCCGAACGCGGCGGCCAGCTTGGCGGGCTCCGCGCTCAGGAAGGCCACGTCCAGCGTCTGCGACTTCTTGTCGGCGTACTCGATCTCGAACTCGGCCAGCGACGAGCCGCAGTCGAAGCACCAGTACACGGGCTTCAAGCCCCGGTAGACGAAGCCGCGCTCGATGATCTGCTTGAGCGCACGGATCTCGCCGGCCTCGTTGCCGAAGTCCATCGTGCGGTAGGGCTTGTCCCAGTCGGCCAGCACGCCCAGGCGCTTGAAGTCGGTGCGCTGCAGGTCGACCTGCTCGCCGGCGTAGGCACGGGCCTTGGCCTGGACATCATCGCGGCTCAGGTTGCGGCCGAAGGTCTTCTCGATCTGGTTCTCGATGGGCAGGCCGTGG